>SKHA01000201.1 GCA_007117185.1 Spirochaeta sp.
CCTACCGCCGGGTTCGGGGTAGTCATGCTCGCTTCGGCCGCGCCGATCGTTGCCGTTTTTTTGCTTGGTATCTCCCTGGCCCCGGAGGTTCCCGGCTTTGCGTCCCAACAGGAGTTTCTGGCGATAGAGAACCGGGCCGAGGCGATCTCCCTGTTCGCCTCGGAAGAGCACTTTGATACATTCATCGAGACGTATCGCACCGTCAGTGAAGAGGGGGCTGCAACCGGGGGGCAACGCACCGAAATATTGCCGCTCCTGGCTGCGCAACTGAGAAGTTCGGCGCGGTCCATTCTGCTTCTGTCTGCTGGCTTCATCGTGGTGCTGTTGATATTCGTTCGCGAGAAGATCCGACGCCGTGACGAAATTATCCTGGGTATCACCCTTGCAATCTTTGGAATGGCTCTACTGGGGGTCGGGATTGAACTGGGGCTGGCACGGTTGGGAGACGATGTCGGTCGTCGTCTGCCGGTGGCCTTCAGCACTGTGGAGCTGGCTGAGCAGCAACACCATATCCGCAACTTTGACCCCGCGCTGGTCCGGGAGGCGATCCGACCGGACGGCCGTGTTGTTGAGTTCTTTTACCTTGCCGGATCCGACGGCTATGATCAGGTGCCATTCAACGCCAGCCGACTGAATCGTACTACCTCGACGTACCTGCACATTCCCGAACGGCGGGCGGTCTTCGGCGAGGACGGGTCCATTCTTGGCAAAATCCTGGTACTGCTGTTCGCCTTCGGGATGGGCTACGGAGCCACGCTGGCAGAACCCGCTTTGCGGGCGCTGGGGAAGACTGTGGAACAGCTGACGGTGGGCACCTTCCGCAGCGACACTCTCATCAGGACGGTATCGGTAGGTGTGGGGATCGGTATCGCCATGGGGACGGCGCGCATCGTCTGGGACCTGCCCCTGGAATGGCTTCTCATTCCTCCCTACCTGCTGCTGCTGCCACTCACTGCTTTTGCTGCCGAGGAGTTCGCAGCGATCGCCTGGGACTCGGCGGGCGTGACCACCGGCCCGGTCACCGTCCCCCTCGTCATCGCTATGGGACTGGGGGTTGGCGGCGCTGTTGGTGTATATGACGGCTTTGGTGTGCTGGCGCTGGCCTCGGTCTATCCTATCCTGCTGGTAACGGTGACTGGTATAGCCTTGCGACGGCGCCAAACGATGATCATGCGTGAGGATACCGAAGGTGAAGGAGGTCGCGGTTGAACAGTGACGAGCAGCTGACAGCCCCGGCCCCGGCACCGCGCCGCGTTGAGTTGACCCGGGTGACGGTGCAGATCAACCACCGCCTCACCCACGAACTGTACGAAACACTGCGCGAACTGAACGTCCGTGGTTATTTCGTGGAGCAGAGCCGCATGGTGCTTCTCCACGAGAGGAAACGCCGCTCACGTATGTTTGTGACTACCATCTCCCTCGACGACAGCCCGGCCGAGCGGGTGAGCTTCTGTGTCGGTGCTGATCACGCGGCGCGGATCGCTGCGGTGCTTTCAACACGTTTTCGCTTTCACCTTGGTGGCCGTGGAACACTTCGTCAGGAAGTGGTTCAGAGCTACGTCTCTTCCGAGTCGTCCGGAGCATCCACCGGGGAAGCGACCGGAGACGAAGGCCACACCGAGGGCAGCGGGAGGACCCCCGCAGGGCTTCCGGGGTTCCGTCGTGGGTTGACCGGGATCACCTTCATTCTCTCATCCTCCACCACCGGAAACCTGGTAGCCAAAACCGCGTTGGAACTGGGGGTCTGCGTTCCTTACATTTCCCTGGGGGTAGGAACCGGTGTTCGCGATCGACTGGGGCTGCTGCGTATCACCATCCCCGCAGACAAGGAAATTGTGGAACTTGTCGCCCCGGATCACGACGCGGAGGGTATTCTCAACCTGATTGTTCAGGAGTGCAAGCTGGACCAGCCCGGCAGGGGGTTTGCGTATCTGTACCCGGTCAGCGAGGCTACATTGAGCCCGCGCCTGCGAATTGGCAGACAGGAGCACGCTGCCAGCGTTGAACAGATCATCCATGCGATCGACGAACTGCGCGGTGAGACACAGTGGCGTACACGGTATGCTGCCCCCACGCATCGTGACCGGGCCGTTCGGCTGCGCCGGGATCAGCGGGAGATTTCCATAACCTGCAGCGAGAACCGCACAGATGACTTTGTGGCAACGGCGGTGCGGTTGGGTGTCGGCGGTGCGACAACTGCTCGCGTTCGAGCTCTGGGAGCGGACACGCAGACCACCCCGGGAGCTATAGTAGCCCAGGAACGGACAACGATGGTGGTTCCGGAAGGTCTTGTTGACACAATTGTCCAGGGGCTCAGCGCCGACGGACTCTTCGCGCCGGAAAGCAGCGGTCGGATCGACGTCGCTGAGGTGCGCGGCGCATACAGCTACCCCGGCCGCTGATCCGCATCCCCCTCCGGCGGAAACTGCACAGCAGGTGACCGGATCATGCTGCCTGGGTTCTTGGAGGGGTGACTATGTTCCTATGGCATAGCATTAAGCGGCGACCTTCTTATGTGCCATTACCATGACCAAATTATGCAATGACGCAAACTTGGTTCTTTCCGTGCCGTTTAGCCTGATACATTGCTCTATCGGCGCGTTCGAGAAGGGTAGCCTGATCGTCGGTATGATCATAAAATGCCACTCCGATACTTGCAGTACACACATGGGTAACAGCTTTACTCGCCTCATCGCGATCGTCTTTAAGAGAAAAGGGCTGTGAAATTATATCTTGGATTTTCCAGGCAGCATTTTCAATGTTTTCACGATACCGGCTTGCCTCAGTATTACCTGGGGGAAATAGCACCACGAACTCATCTCCCCCAAAGCGAGTCACCAAGTCACTTTCGCGCAATGTCTTTAAAATACGCCAGGATGCCTCTTTGAGCAGCAAATCACCCATAAGGTGTCCATGAGTATCGTTTAACGGTTTGAAATTATCCAAATCCAAAAACAGTACTGCCCCAAGCGTATGATCGCGACGGGCAACTTTCAGTGCCCATGAAAGATGTTGCTCAAAACTGCGCCGATTGGCTAGTCCTGTAAGCTGATCATGATCTGAGAGTTCTTCGAGTCGCTCTTCATTGCGCTGTGCTGCATGCTCTGAAAGAAAGGCGATAAACCAGAGGGTGATCAGGCTAATGGCAACATTTGATGCCTGAAGGTAAAATTGTGATTCAGGATCGATAGGTTGATCAATTTTCCACCACGGGTTGATACCAATATATTCAATATATACAAAAAAGAATATGTTTATACAATAGAGAAACAGCAGTGCTTGCCAGTCTTTACTGCCAAAAAAAAGCAAAGGAGCGATTGCAAACAGAATAAAATAGTAGTGCAAATCAAAAAGAGCCCCACTGATCACCCAGATACTTAAAGCCACCGATGCGGTAATCGAAGCAGATATCATCCATTTTGCGGATTTATGGTGGTAGTGGTAGTTAAGCCATAGTGGCACCACATAAAGCAGCAGAAAGGGCAAGGCTGCTAGAAGGTTGACCATGGCTGCATCAGAGCCAATGAAAA
>SKHA01000227.1 GCA_007117185.1 Spirochaeta sp.
CACCCGGAGTTGACCGGTCTGCTGACCGATAGTACTCTGTGGTCCATATGAAACAGGAAACGTCGCGGGTTGTTGTTATCGGCAGTGGCTTTGGCGGAATCTCAGCTGCGGCCTGGCTGGCAAAGAAAGGCTACCAGGTCACCGTCCTGGAAAAGAACAGTTGGGTAGGCGGCCGCGCCCGGGTGCTGGAGGCCGAGGGGTTCCGTTTTGACATGGGGCCCAGCTGGTACTGGATGCCGGAAGAGCACGACCGCTGGTTCCGTGAACTTGGCGCAGACCGGCGTGACTTTTACAACGTTCTGCGGGTGGATCCCTCGTATCGGGTGTATTTCGGTGATATTGTCCCGGGGGAGCACCGCAACGTAGTGGACGTGCCCGCCGACCGGGAGGGGGCGCGGCGCGTCTTCGAGTCCTACGAGCCCGGCGCCGGCGCCGCGCTGGACCGCTACCTTGAGGACTGCGCCCGAAAGTACCGCATCTCCATGTCCTCGTTCATCTATCGCAACTTCTACACCATTCTGGATTTCGTCAACTGGACGGCGATCCGCAACAGCCCCCGGCTCAATCTGACCCAGAGCTACGCCGGGCGGATCCGCAAGTTCTTTCGCCACCCCTATCTGCAGCGGATGCTGGAGTTTCCCGTTGTCTTCCTGGGCAGCGCTGCTCGAAAAACCCCAGCGGTATACACGCTTATGAACCATATCGACTTCGACCTGGGGACGTGGTACCCCGACGGTGGCTTCGGAACGGTTGTTGAGGCGATGCAGAAGGTGGCCGAGGGGCTGGGGGTGACGTTCCGTTTCGGTGAAGAGGTTACCAGGATCAATGTCAGCGACGGAAAAGCCCGCTCGGTGACTGTTACCGCAGCAAACGGTGAGGTCCAGGAGGTGGAGGCGGACCACGTGGTGGCCAACGCCGACTATCCCTACGTGGAGCAGTCCCTCCTGGCCGAGCAGTACCGCTCCATCTCACCCCGCCGGTGGGAGCGGGCGGTCCTCGCCCCGGCGGTGGTGAACTACTACCTCGGATTCGACCGTAAGCTCGACGAGTTCACCCACCACACCTTCTTCTTTGATTCCGACTGGAACGAGCACTTTGACGCGGTCTACGACAATCCGCGGTGGATCGAGAAGCCCCTGTTCTACCTGCACGTGCCCTCCCGGACGGACCCGTCCTGCGCCCCTGTCGGCAAAGAAGCGGTATTCCTGCTCATCCCCTCTGCACCTGGCCTGGAGGATACGCCGGAGCGGCGGGCGTCGTATCTTGAACACGCCCTTGAGCGGATGGAAGCACGCACCGGCAGGCCCCTGCGGCAACATCTGGTGTATCAGAGCAGCATGTCCCTGAACGACTTTACCAGGGACTACCACGCGTACAAGGGAAACGCCTTCGGGCTGGGACAGACCCTCCTGCAGACCGCGTGGTTTCGTCCGGCAAACCGTTCCCGGAAGGTTCAGAATCTGTACTTCGCCGGACAGTACACCGTGCCCGGTACCGGGACAACCATGAGTATGATCAGCGGCGAGGTTACGGCGGAACGCATCCAGTCGGGCCGGTAAGGGAGGTTCGGATGAGCTGGTTCGGAAAGATTCTGGGTGGAACCATAGGACTGGTTGTAGGTGGCGGGCCCCTGGGAGCGATCGCCGGGGCCGCAATCGGTCATCACCTCTTCGACCGCGACGCCGAGAAGCGCCAGAGAATCGGGCAGAACCACGGCCAGGGTCGTGCCGGTACGTACCGCCCCACCGGTGCCGGAGCAGCCGGTGCCGGAGCAGGAAGAACCAGCGAGTCAGGGCGCCGGGAGGAGCGGCAGGCGGCGTTCTTTCTGGCCCTCTTTTCCATTCTTGGCAAGCTGGCCAAAGCGGACGGAACGATAACCCGTGAAGAGGGTGAAGCGGTGGTCTCGTTTCTGGATCGCATGGGCGTCACCGGGTCACAGCGGGCCTTCGCGATCCGAGTGTTTAACGAGGCCAAGGATTCGCGGTATACCGTTGAGGATTTTGCCCGCCAGTTTGCCCAGATCACCCGGGAACAGCCCGATCTGCGCTCCAGCCTGATGGACATGCTCTTCGAGACTGCCCTCTCCAACAAGGAGCTGCACCCCAAAGAGGACGAGGTAATCCGCTCCGTAGCGACCATTCTGGGGATCTCACCGGCGGAACTGAACGCGATCCGGAACAAGCACATGGGCGGTACGGACCACGCGTTCTCCGTGCTGGGACTCACCCCCGAAGCGACAGACGATGAGATTCGGCGGGTGTACCGCCAGCTGGTTCAGGAATACCATCCCGACAGGATCGTCTCGCAGGGGATGCCCCAGGAGTTTGTGGAGTACGCTACCGAGAGGTTCCAGGAGATTCAACGCGCCTGGGAGACGATCCGTCGGGGCCGCAACCTGTAGGTCCCGACGGACCAGCAGGTTCCAGGCCGGTCAGGCGTTCTTGAGCGGACCGTAGCGCAACCCGTCTTCGCTTATCTGCACCGGCACCACAGACCCCGATCCCAGAAACCCCCCAAGAACATGGGAAAACTCCTGCACCATCTCCTGGGGAACAATTGCCAGAGCGGTGCCGGCAAATCCACCTCCGTGGAGACGCACCGCTCCGCGGGCCCCCTCCGCATTCAGCAGCGTTGCCGCTACCGCCAGAGTCATCGCCAGGGGTTGGTCCCGATCTGCCCCGGTTGGATAGGCGTTCTGAAGCAGGGTCCAGCTGGAGGTCCCGCTCTCGTTGATGATGGGCAGGATCCGGTCCGGATGACCTGCCGCGGCGGCGTCGGCCAGAGCAGAGACCCGCTCCTGCTCGGCGAAGAAGTGGAACGCCCTCATGATTGCCCGGTCACCCCATTCTTTACGAACTGCCGGTAAGTGGGTCAGCAGGGCGTGCCGGGAGGTCTGTGCCAGAGAGTCTACCCCCAGCACCGCCGCCACACCGTTCATCTCCCGGGGGATCGCAGCGTACTCCTCGGTGAGGTCCGCGTGAGACCCGCCGGTGTGAATGACCAGGATCTGAAAGTTTGGCTCCTTGAACCCCAGGGAGAGTTGAAAATGCCTGGGCTCACCGGTCCGGGCAAAATCCAGGACGTTGACTCCTCCCAGAGCCGAGGCCAGCTGGTCCATCAGACCGCTGGGTTTACCCATGTGGTGGTTCTCTGCGTACTGCCCGGCCAGCGCCGCTTCCATCGGCGAGAGCGTCTCGCCTGCCAGAGCCGCGTGGACCCCCGCAAGGGCCACCTCAAGAGCGGCGGAGGAGCTCGTTCCACTGCCCGGCAGCACCTCACTGTCCATCATTGCCCGGTAGGGCGGGGTGCTGTACCCCCGCTGGTTCAGCCCCTGCCTGACACCCTCCATGAGGCGCTCGGTGTCGTGAGGGTCCGCCTGATTCACTGGGGGTACGGTAAACGGGTGGTCCCATCCGGTGGAGAACAGGTGCAGCGTCGCATCGTCGGAAGGTCCTGCCACAACGCAGGTATCCTGCTGGATCGCTGCGGCAACCACGCGGCCCCCGTTATGGTCCGTATGGTTGCCGATG
>SKHA01000381.1 GCA_007117185.1 Spirochaeta sp.
CGGGGTGTTGAAGGCGGAACGGGACCGGTGTATAGCTGCGGGAATGGATGAGTTTCTGACCAAACCCATCGAGTTGGCGAAACTGAAGGACGCGTTGAGCGCGTATTTCACCGGTGTCGATGAGCACACAGCCAACGATAGCGGTAGCCACCAGATAGTCCAGGAGATGATCTCGCTGGCTCTTCGGGACATACCTGCTCGAATCGAACAGCTGAAACAGTCCTACCGGGACGGACAAATCGCGAAGCTGTCGCGTACGGCCCATTCCCTGCGAGGCATCGCGGGATCCATGCGCCTCACCCCGTTGGGGGGGATTACCGTAAAGATCGAGGAAGCGTCACGGAGCAATAATCTTGAGGCAATACCGGCGTTGCTTGCGGAAATCGACGCCGAATGGGAAACGGTGGAGAAGCTGCTGCAGTGACATCACCGGGTGCGCTATACTTTTTCCAGCGATGCGAGAAAAACTGGAACGACTGACACGGCTGGTTGGCAGCGACCCGGGGTTTTACGTGCTGGCCCTGCACGCGTTTGTGGAGCACTATCTGCGCGACGTGGTTCGTGCCAGCGACGCCGAGCGTTTCTCCGATCTGGTGTGGGACTATCGGGCTGCCCTGATGGAGGAGTCTGCCGGCGAGTTTGTGGAGGGGCTGCATTGCCTTACCGCGCTGGCCCGGCAGCACCGGTTTACCAACGCGGTGCGTCACGCCTTTGAGGAGCTTGACCCGGAGGAGGCTGCTGCGGCGACCCATCTGTTCATTGTGTTCTGCACTCTCACGGGGATCCAGGCGTTGCCGGAGGTGCGGATGCTCCAAGGCTCCCTGGAGCTGTGGAACCGGCGGACCACAATCGGCGAGCAAAGCCGGGTGCTGCGTTCCGTTCAGGCGGAGCTTGCGGGGCTGCAGCGGAAGAACGAGGCGCTTCTGAACCGCCTTTCCGATTACCAGAAGAACGAGCATTCCCTGGCGGAGCTGGAAAACCGGATCGAGCGGGTCACCCTGGAGCTGGAGACTGTTCGGGGCCGGGAGCGGGAGAAGGACTCCCGTCTGGACGAGTTGCGCCACCAGCGGGCGGCGCTGCGGGAGGATCGCCGGGTGCTGCAACGGCAGATGGCAGGCTACCGGGACCTGGAGCGGTACATCCGCAGCATGGGGCGCCTGAGTATGTACACGCGGACGCGTCTGGATTACGAGCGTACCCTGAAGCGTCTCACCCCGGAGCAGGTGGAGGCGGTGGATGGAGTGGGCGAGGGGGTGGACACGCTCATCCGCGGTACCGCAGGTACCGGAAAGTCGCTGGTGCTGATCGAGGCGTTGCGACGCAGACTCGAGGTGGGTGAGCTGGACTTTGGACCGGAGCCCGCCTCTGCGGCGAAATCGCCAGCCCAACGGGAGCTATTGCTCACCTTCACCCGCACCCTCGTGAAGTATCAGGACTACGTGGCGCAGGTCCTGGGGCTGCCGGCGGTGCGCTCCCTGGTGAAGACGGTGGACACCTTCATCCTGGAGCGGATGCAACGCATCGATAGTACCTACCGGTTTGATTTTGCCTCTGTCCAGCAGGCGGTGCAGGAGCTGAACTCAACCGGATTCCTGACCGACGGCGAGCTTGCTGCGGAGATCGAGAGCTTTCTCTTTGCCAACGTGGTGACCCGGGAGGAATACCTGGAGGAGGTGATTCCCCGGGCCGGGATGCGACGTCGTCTCGGGCGGGCCCGACGGGAGGTGGTGTGGGAGATCCGGGAGGCGGTGGCAGCGCGGATGAGGGAGAGCGGCGCGTTCAGCCGGAACTACGCGCGTGTTCTGATTCTCGATTTTCTGGGCCGCGCAGAGCCCCGGGAGGTGGCGGCGCTGCGGGACGTTCGCACCCTCTACCTGGACGAGACACAGGATCTGACCAGCGGCGACCTGCTGGTGCTGAAGTCGCTGGTTACCGGGGAGCTGGTTATGGCCGCGGACGTGCAGCAGAGCATCTACGGGGTGAACTCTCCCTTTGTGCGGGCGGGGATCCAGATTACCGGACGCACCCGGGTGCTTCGGACCAACTTCCGCAACACCCGGCAGATCGCCGAGGCAGCGGTGCGCTTTGCCGGCGGTGGTATCGGCAGCGCCACAGGTGCCGACGACGCACCCGGCGCTGCCCCGACCGATGGCGCCGCCAGTACCGCCAGTACCGCCAGCGCCGCCAGCGCCGTGGCGTTTCGCGAGGGGGCAGAGCCGGAGCTGCACACCGCAGATACCGCCCAGGACCTGCTGCCCCTGCTGGTGGCGAAGGTGCGCCTCTTTCTGGATCACCTGGGCTACGAGCCGGAGACGCTGTGCATTCTCACGCCCCACAATGACGAGGTGACCAACGTTTCCCGTGCCCTGGAAGCGGACGACACCGCCACCGCGGTGATATCGGATGCGGCGTTTTCCTTTACCGGTGGAGGCGCGGTGCGGGTCTCTACGCTGCACTCCAGCAAGGGACTGGATTTCCCTGTGGTGATGCTGTACCTGCCGTACATCCGGCGGCGTGAGCAGTTTGACGCCGAGACCACCGAACGGCTCCTGCGCAACCTGGTCTACGTGGGGATGACCCGGGCGATGGAGAACCTGAGCGTCTTTGTGGTGTCCCGGGAGGACCCGCTGCTGCAGGACGTGGTGCGCGCTCTGGGGTAGCGCCCCGACGAACCCGACGGAGAAGCAGTTTCATCTATCCGTCGGTTGACAGGTCGCCGCAAAGACCACATTCTTTTCGGTATGGCGATTCCCAAGGGAGACAAGGACGGACTTTTCACCTACAAGGACTATCTGTCGTGGCCCGACGATGAGCGCTGGGAACTGATCAACGGCGTGGCGTACAACATGAGCCCCGCCCCGGCGCGGCGGCACCAGGGGATTCTGTCGTACCTCTCGCATCGGTTTGTCAGCCATTTCGACGAACGACCGTGCAGCGTCTATATCGCGCCGTTCGATGTGCTGCTGCCGGACCTGACGCAGTTCGCCTCGGATGACGAGGGAGACACGGTGGTGCAGCCCGACCTGGTGGTGGTCTGTGACTCCGCAAAATTGACCAGACAGGGGTGCACCGGTGCGCCGGACCTGGTCCTGGAGATCCTTTCCCCCGCCACGGCGTTCAAGGATATGGAAGACAAGCTGCGCCTGTACGAGCACCATGGCGTGCGGGAATACTGGATCGTCAACCCTGGAAACGACACGCTGATGGTTTACTCGATGGCGCCGGAGGCGGCGTCCGCCCGGACGTACCGGAAACCGGTTCTCTATACCGCCGGTGATACGGTGTCTCCCCGGATCTTTCCGGATCTCGCCATCGACCTTGGCCGGGTCTTTGATCGCGACCGATAGGTTGGGGAGCGTGCCGGCTACGGCGAGGAACTCACCAGATACCTGACCGTTACAACGACGAGCATCGAATCATCCCGGCGCTGAAACGCTGAACTCAACGCCATTCCGTGACGAGTGTTCAGGAGGTCCGCCCCCAGGGAGATCCCGGCGGAGCGGCCGATTGTACCGGAGTCTCC
>SKHA01000080.1 GCA_007117185.1 Spirochaeta sp.
CGGGAGCTCCGGCTCCCAGGCGGAAATTGCCGCCACCATCTCCCGGTCGTTTGGCCGGGAGGAGCCGGTGGTGAGATCCACCGAAGCAAAGACGGTCACCGCCGTGGCGGCGGGGCGATCCCCAACCAGCACCAGATGGTGCAGGGTGACGCTCTTGCCGCCGATTCTGGCACATCTGGTCAGTACTTCCACCTCTTCAAACGGTCCAATCTGGCTCAGGTAGTCAATCGAGACGTGGACCACCATCAGCGTCGAGACTCCTCCATCCCGGCGGAAAACTGCCCGGCATCAAGCAGGTAGCGCACCCGGGCATCCTCAATCCATCCAAGGTAGGCTTTGTTGTTTACGTGGCGGTACAGATCCAGGTCACCGAAGCGCACGCTGTAGTGACGGTGGTGTCTGTACCGGCCGGGGTCCCGGGAAACGACCCCGGAATCCCCTGGGATCTCTGACTGGGCTCTCATCTTCGCAGGGTACCACAGGCCCCCAAAAAAGTCGCCGAAATTCCGCCCAAACCCTTGCTGTCTTAGTGTACCACTGATATAGTACACCAAGACAACGCGCAAAGGAGCGATTATGACAGATACGATGACCGCCAAGGTCATTGCCGGTCTTGAGGGGGTGCGCTTCGGTTACCCCCGGCGGAAGCCCCTCTTCGAGAGCCTGGACTACCGCATCCGCAGCGGCGGGGTGGTGGGACTTCTGGGCAAGAACGGCGCCGGTAAAACGACCCTGCTGAAGCTCATTTCGGGTGTTCTCTTTGCCCAGGCAGGCCAGGTCACCCTCTTCGGCGACCCGGCAGAGCAGCGCCGCGCCGCCACCCTGGCCAGGATCTCCTACATCCCCGAGCAGTTCGAAGTACCCCAGATACGGCTCAGAGAGTACATCACCGTTCAGGCGGGGTACTTTCCCCGGTTTGACCGCCAGATGATGGAGCGGTTCCTCCAGCGCTTCGAGGTCCCCGGTAACGAGTATCTCAGCGAACTCTCTTTTGGACAGCAGAAGAAGGTCCTCATCGCGGCGGCTCTGGCTACCGGTGCCGAGCTGGTCATCCTGGACGAGCCCACCAACGGCCTGGATATCCCCTCCAAGCAGATCTTTCGGCGGATGGTCGCTGAGGCTGCCGGGGACAACCGCACGGTGATCATCTCTACCCACCAGGTGAAGGACGTGGAGAACCTGATTGATCCAATCGTGGTCCTGGATGAGGGCAGGATCGTCCTGGACGCCACCATGGAGCAGATCACCAGCGGCGTAGCGATGCGTCGTTTCGCTACCGAAGCGGAGGCCGAGCAGGCGGGTGCCCTGGCGGTGGAGTCGTACCTTGGAACGGCGGTTGCCCTGGTTCCGGCAACTGCGGAAGGCGGCGAACCCCTCTCGGGCGCCCTCGACCTGGAACTGCTTTTTCACGGGGCGGTGACCCGGGGCGCCCAGCTGCAGGCTGCCTGCGGAGGTGTGGCATGAACCGCTTCATCTGGGCCCTCCGACACGAGATCGCCCTGCATCTGCGCAACCTGATGGTGATCGCGATGGCCGTTGCCGGGTCGATGATGCTCTTCCGGATGCTGCCGTGGATTCAGAGCGTCCAGGTTTTCAACGTGTGGAGCACCTTCCCGGCGGTGACAATTATCACCGGGGTGATCATCACCGCCGGAATATTCCAGGAGCTCCGTTCACCCGGGCACCGGATAGAGCTGCTCCTTCGTCCGGCTTCGGTGCTGGAGAAGGTGGGGGCCAAGCTTCTGGTCTCCACCGTCCTGTTCTGGCTGCTGATGACGCTGGCCCACCTTGCGGTCTCCGTGGTGGCGGCGCTGCTGTACCGCCTGGCCGGGGGCGACGCGCCGCTGGTAGGGTTCTTCAACGAGGGGTACTGGCTGGTGATGGCCCTGGAAACGATGCCGGATTTTCTTCCGGTACAGGCGCTGTTCTTCTTCGGGGCGGTGTACTTCCGCAAGAACCCTGCCGGGCGGACGATGCTCTCCCTGGTGGGGTGGCTCTCCACGTACGTGGTGGCCGGGGTGGTGGCGCTGCGGTTCATCTTCGCACCGTACTTTCCTGGTGACGGGAGATTCGGTCACCGGCACATTCCCGGCTTCGAGATGGGTGGCGACCACGGGTTGCAGCTTGACGGGCAGGTCTGGCGGGAGATCGTTCCGGGGATCTTCCAGAACCCGGAGCTGCTGTACAATCTCCTGCGGATCTCCGTGGTCCTGGTCTTCTGGGCGCTGGCGTTCCTGCGCTTCCGAGAAACGGAGGGCTGAGGTGGACTTTGACAACAGCCGTTCGATATACGAACAGATCCGGGAGTTTGTCGTCACCGGTATTCTCACCCACCGCTGGCGGGAGGACGAGCGTCTGCCTTCGGTACGGGAACTGGCGGTGGAGCTGGGGGTCAACCCCAACACGGTGCAGCGCAGCTACAGTGTGCTCCAGGAGGAGAACCTGATCCAGAATCAGCGCGGGGTGGGGTACTTCGTCGCTCCCGACGGGGTGGTGCGGGCCCGGCGGCTGCAGCGGCAGCACTTCGAGAGTGAGACCCTCCCCCGGGTCTTTGCAACGATGCAGGCGCTGGAGTTCACTCCGGCGGAATTTCAGGGAGCCTGGGAGCGATGGCAGGGAGAACAACGATGATGGTTAAATGGACAAACCGGGCGCTGCTGGGGCTGTACGCCCTGGGGCTGATTGTAATGATCGCAACGATGGTGGTGATCCGCTTTCGTCTGGACCGGCTGGTTCAGATCACTCTCTGAGCAGCTTGCCCAACAGAAACGCCATTTCCATGCTCTGGGTATAGTTCAGTCGGGGGTCGCACCAGCTCTCGTAGTTGCGGTCCAGGTCCGCCTCGCCCAGGGGGACTGCCCCTCCGGTGCATTCGGTAACCTCGTCGCCGGTAAGTTCGAAGTGAACACCATTTACGATGCTGCCGGCGACGCGGTGCACCCCGAAAGTGTGCTCCAGCTCCTGGAGAATCGCGGTGAAGGTGCGGGTCTTGCGCCCCCCCGTGGTGGCCACGGTGTTGCCGTGCATGGGGTCGCAGCTCCAGATCACCGGGTTTCCCTCTTCACGGGTTACTCGCAGCAGTTCAGGCAGCCGCGTGTGCACCCGGTCCGCCCCCAATCGGGTGATCAGGGTGATCCTCCCGGGGGTGCGCTGCGGGTCCAGCAGGCGCAACAGTGCCGCCAGGTGATCAGCGGTCATCTCCGGTCCCACTTTGATCCCCAGGGGGTTTGCGATCTGCCGCAGGTAGTCAACGTGCCCCTCATCAACGCCGTTGGTTCGCGCTCCCAGCCATACCGTGTGCGCCGCCAGGTTGTAGAGATTACCGGTGGCGGGGTCGCGCCGGGTCATCGCCTCCTCCCAGGGAAGGTGCAGCGCCTCGTGGGAGGTGTAGAAGTCGATGTTGCCCAGGCTCTCCTGGTTGAGCCCGCCGAATGACTCCATGAACGAGATCGCTTCCAGAATGCGGTCCACCACGTGGCGGTACTCCTGCCACTGCGGGGTGCCTTCCATGGAGGTCAGGTCCCACGCCAGGGGGTGGTGCAGGTCGGCAAAACCGCCGGCGATCATCGCCCGGATGTAGTTGTGGGTGGCAGCGGCGTGAAAGTACCCCTCCAGGAGCCGCCGCGGGTCGGGGGTGCGGTTGTCGCCCCGGGGGTCAAAGCGGTGCACCGGGTCGCCCCGATAGGTGAGCACCCGGCGCCCCTGGATCTGTTCGAACTCCTGGGAGCGTGGCTTGAAGTACTGCCCGGCGATACGCCCGATCCGCAGCACCGGCATCCGCGCGGCGTGAGTCAGGACCACGCTCATCTGCAGCAGAATCTTGATCTTGTCGGTGATCCTCTCGGCGGTGCAGTCTGAAAAGCGCTCCACGCAGTCCCCCCCCTGGAGGATGAACGCCCGACCCTCGCTCACCGCTACCAGGCGGGTTCGCAGCTCGTCCACCTCTCCGGGGAAGACGAGAGGGGGAAAGCCCTTGAGCACCGCCAGGACGTCCTGAAGTGCCGCAGAGTCGGGGTAGTCGATCTGGTGCTGCCGGAGCGGTGTATCTGCCATGGCAGGCAGTGTATACTGTGAGGCATGAAGATTTCACCTGTGTTTCGACTGGTTCTGATCGTTGCATTTCTTGTGGTGCCCCTGGCTGTTGCCTCGGCTCAGATCGTTCTGAGCCAGAATCTGGCGGCATCGGTCTTCCCGGTAGGCGCGTCCGCGGGTACCCGGGTGTTCTATTCGCTGCCGCTGTACGGCGGGCCTGAAGCAGGTCTTACCGGGGTGCTCTGGGACAACGCCCGGGTGGAGGCCGGTATCAACAACCAGCTGACCCCGGCGTTTGACGACCTGGGGGTGGAGCTCTTTGTGGAGCCCATTGCGGTGATGGATCTGCGGGTGCGCTTTGCCCGGCGCTGGGTCTACGATACCCTCGGGTTCGGGTTCATCCCTCTGCCGGAGGGTGGGGTCAGCGCCCCCCCGGCGTACGACGGTGACACCTTCAGCCGCAACGGCACCGTCCTGGAGATCACCCCCCGGGTGAAGGCCGCTGCAGGACCCTTTGTCTTCCTGAACGCGCTCATGTTCCGGCAGGTGCGGATGGACCTCCGGGAGGGCGAGTCCGGGTGGTTCTACGAGCCGGTATCGGACGAACCGGTTCGCAGCGACGACTGGATCATCCAGAACGGTACGATCCTGTTGTACACCATCCCCACCGCCACGGATGACCAGGTTCTGGCGGGGCTGGACAACACGCTGCTGTGGGTCACCGGGGACGAGCTGCGGCGCTGGCGCATCTCAGGGATGTTTGTCTGGGCCACACAGCGGGTTGTCCCGGGGGCGGAATTCTCCCTGGCGGTCCTGGTAGGGGGGTACCCCCGGCACCGGGCGTATCGCCTGGAGTCCGGGGAGGTCTACGCAGCGCTGCAGACGGGGCTCACCTGGCGCTGGTAGGGCGGCGCCAGAGCTCAGTCAGTCGTTGACCCGCTCCACGTAGTCACCGGATTCGGTGTTGACCCGGATCTTGTCGCCAGTCTTGATAAAGATCGGCACCTGTACGGACAGCCCCGTCTCCACCACAACCGTTTTGGTGGCTCCGGTGACGGTGTCTCCCTTGACCGCGTCGGGGGCGTCGGTGACGGTGTATACCACCTTCATCGGGATGATTACGTCGATGGGGGTGCTGTCCCACATGATGATCCGGTACTGATCCCCTTCCTTCAGGTACTTGCCTGTCTCCGCAAGAACGTCTCCGGGAATCTCAAACTGATCGTACGTCTCAGCGTCCATGAAATGGTAGGACGATCCGTCTACGTACATGAACTGGCCATCACGGTCGAACACATCAGCAACTTCCACGTTGTCACTGGTCTTGATCGTCTCCTTGAGAACCGATCCGTTCTTGGCGTTCTTCAGTTTGCACCGGGTGAACGCCGCACCCTTGCCGGGATTCACAAACTCTCGCTCCGCCACAAGATACGGGTCTCCCTTGAAGAGGATATACATCCCCTTCTCAATCGCGCCACCTTTAATCATATCTGTTCCTCTCTTTGGTATTTCATCGTAAATGGGTATCTGCCGGGCATATTACCGGAAAAAGGGGAAGGAGATCACCCGGTTAATGGTCTGTTCGCCAAGAAAATGCATGCAAAGGCGGTCCACTCCCAGGGCAACACCGGAGCAACGGGGCAGGACATTCGGCGGCTGCAGGAACAGGGGGTCCATCGGCGGCGGGGGCGATGGCGGTGACGGGGGCTCCGGGTCTCCTCTGCGCTGCAGCAGCCCGTGCTGCTCCTCCATAAAACGAAGGATCACCTGCGGGTCCGTCTCCTCACCGTAACAGTTGGCCACCTCAACTCCGTCAAGGTACAGCTCCCAGCGATCGGCCCAGGGGGTGCCAGGGACACCCCGCGCCAGGGTGGCGATCGCTGCGGGGTAGTGGGTGACAAAGACCGGCCGGTCCCGGGGCAGGTTGGGTTCAACGTGACTCAAAAAGGTGCGCTGAAAGAGGTCCTCCCAGCTGCACCGCGCCAGCTCGTGACGGGACGACGCCGAAAGCCCCCGGGCGATGATCGCCTCAACGAGGGCAGGTGCTTCCAGGACGTTCTCAAGGTCGATGCCGGTCCAGCGCTGCCAGCATTGCGCCATCGTCATCACCAGCGGTTCCGCCGTCTCTCCCAGCGCGCTCAGCAGGTCCCTGGTCACCTCCAGGGAGTCCCCGCTGTGGGCGTCCACCGTGTAGTACTCCAGCATGGTGAACTCCGGGTTATGGTGCGGTCCCACAGACTCGGCGTTGCGGAAGCTGTGGGTAATCTCGTAGATGCTGCCGGACCCCGCCGCCAGAAGCTTTTTCAGGTAGTACTCCGGTGAGGGCAGCAGGTATAGCTGCTGTTGTGCCTCCCGAGGGTGGAGAAAGGTGGTGCTGAACAGGTGCAGGTGCGCTTCCGGGATGGGGGTAGCGCAAACCTGGGGCGTCTCCACCTCAAGGTAGCCGCGGTTGTCCAGGAAGCGGCGGATCTCCCGCAGCAGACGCGCCCGGCGCCGAAGCTCTTCCATCTCTCGATTATATCCGCCGAGGGTGGCATCAAACAACATCTGAGACTATGCTGTGAATATGATTGACCCGGAAAAAGTGTGGGACGACGAGTTTATGGAGCCCCCGCCTCCCTTTGACGAGGCCGAGATCGACGAGGACGAACTGGATCGTCTCGAGAATGACTTCTACACCAACACCTCCGGAAGGCGCTCTCCCTTCGGACGGCTGGTCTCGCTTGACGATTCGGACGAGTCGGATGAGTCTTCAGCTGAGGGGTGACCTGACCTGTCCCGACCGGCGTGGATCAGGAGCGTTCAAGTGGGATCTGGCAGAGGCCGGGGAGATTCCCCTGTGGGTGGCGGACATGGATTTCGCGGTGGCGCCGGAGATCACTGCGGCGCTGCACCGGCGTTTGAGTCACCCGGTTTACGGGTATACCGCCGTCCCGGAAGCGTACAAAGAGGCTGTCCTTGGCTGGGTCGCCTCCCGTCAGGGGTGGCACCCTGACCTTCGACACCTGCTGGTCCTTCCCGGGATCATGCCGGCGATCTCCCTGGCAATTCGCACGTTCACCGTCCCGGGAGAGGGGGTGGCCACCTTTTCCCCGGTTTATTTCCCCTTCTTCGATGTGATCCGCGAGACCGGTCGGCAGACAGTTGCGGTACCGCTTCTGGAGCGGGACGGTGACGCTGGAAGTGGAGACGGAGCGGGGCTCCACTACGAGATCGACCTTGACGCGCTGGAACGGGCGCTGCCGCAGTGCCGGGTTTTGTTGCTTTGCTCACCCCAGAACCCAGGCGGACGGGTGTGGACCGCCGCCGAGCTGGAGGCGGTGGCTGCCTGCGCCGCCCGGCACGAGGTGCTGGTGATCGCCGACGAGATCCACGGGGATCTCACCTTCCCGCAACAGCAGTTTACGCCCTTTCTCTCCGTCCCCGGGGACGACCGCTACCGCCTGGCCCTGCAGGCCCCCAGCAAGACCTTCAATATTCCCGGGTTGCCCACCGCCTGGGCGGTCATCCCTGATCCCCGTCGCCGCCGGGCGTTCAAGCGAACCCAGGAAGCGGCGAAGCTGGACCTCTCCAATATTCTCTCCCTCACCGCCGCCCATGCCGGCTACACTGCCGGGGCCCCCTGGCTGGACAGCGTTCGCCAGCAGATATATGACAACTACCTGCTGGTCCGTACTGAACTGGAACAGCTCCCGGGTGTCAGGGTGTACCGCATGGAGGGGACCTACATCGCCTGGGTAAAGACCGGGCTGCCCTCGGAAGAGCTGTCCGCCCGGGGGCGCGCCGGGGGAGTCTGGGTGATGCCGGGGCGCAGGTTCGGACCGGAAGGGGAGGGACACCTGCGGGTGAACGTGGCCACTGACCCGGCGCTGCTCTTTGAGGGGCTGCAGCGACTCAAATCCGTCCTGTCAGAGGCTCATGACCAGGTGTGATCTGGCGGTGGTCACCGCCCTGGCGGAAGAGCTGACCCCACTGCTGCAGTTGCGCCGCGCCGGTAGCAACCGCCACCAGGGCGGCCGTCCCGGCGGCAGTGGGGAACACTGCCCGGGTCGGGCAGAGCCGCTCTTCTTGCCGGGAGAGCCCTCGTGTGTTCTGATGTGGACCGGCGCCGGAACACTGGCGGCGGCCCGGGGGTTGGACCGTTTGTTGGACCGGTATGCCCCCCGGTGGATACTGGCAGGGGGGATCGCCGGAACCAGTAGTCGGGAGATTCAGGCTGGTGAGGTGGTTCTGGCCGAGGCGGTAGGGTTCTACGACCAGGACGTCACCGCCCTGGGGCTGCCCCCGGGGACGGTCTACAGGGGCCAGCCCCCGCTGCTGGTCCCCACGGCGACGCTGAATATGGATGACCTGCTCCCCCCGGGGGCGCTGCACCGGGGCACTGTCCTCACCGGGAACAGCTTCCTGGACGACCGTTTGCTGCGCAGCCTTCCCGAACTGTGGCAACAGCGGATCCTCGCTGCCGGCGCCATCGACATGGAAAGCGCCGCCTGGGCCTCCGTGGCGGCGGAGCGCGGGGTCCCCTGGGCGGTGGTGCGCACTGTCTCGGACCAGACGTTCTCCGACGCCCGGCGGGCGTTCCGCCAGACCTGCCGCCAGAGCGGTGAGCTCCTGCTGAGAATTGCAACCGCACCGGAACGGTGTATACTGACCCCCAAAGAGGTGCTTTATGATCCCGAGAACCATTGAGCTGCTGCCGGAACACATCTTTCCCTCCGAAGAGTGGGCAATTGTGGAGAACAACTTCACCGAAACGTGGATGGGACACGGTGAGACCGTCTTCGCCCTGGCCAACGGGTTTATCGGCGTTCGGGGAATCCCCTCGGAGGGGCGCCCCACCATCGAGGCGGCGTCATTCTGCAACGGATTCCACGAGACCTGGCCCATCCGCCACGCCGAGGAAGCCTACGGATTTGCCCGTACCGGCCAGACCATCGTCAATGTCCCGGATGCGACGATCCTGAAGCTCTACGTAGACGACGAGCCCTTTTTCCTGCCCACTGCGCGGCTGGTGAACTACCGGCGGGAACTGGACTTTCGGGAAGGGGTGCTGAAGCGGGATGTCCACTGGTCCACCACCGCGGGTAAGCAGGTTACCATCACCACCCGCCGGATCGTCTCCTTCGAACACCGTCACCTCGGAGCGATCCACTACAGTGTCTCGGTGGATCGCGGCGCTCCAGTAGTCATCTCTTCGCAGCTTCTGAACCGGCAGGACAGTCGCGCCATTGACGAACCAAAAAACGGCAACGGCGAGAGCGACCCCCGGCGGGCTACCCGGTTCAGCCAGCGCGTTCTGAACGCCCGTTTTCACATGGACCGGGACCTGCGGGTCTGCACCGGCTACCGGACCACCAACTCGGGGATGACCCTCGCCGCCGGGATGGACCACGTTCTGGATACGGAGAACCACTGGGAAGCCAAGCGCAGCTGGAGCGAGGATCTGGGCAAAGTGGTCTTCACCATCGACGCGCGCCCCGGCGAGCCGGTGAACCTGGTCAAGTTCTTCACCTACCACACCTCCCGGTCCGTTCCGGCGGTAGAACTGGTTGACCGGGCGCAGCGCACCCTGGACCGGGCGGTCCGCGACGGCTACCAGTACGTGGAGGAGCGTCAGCGGGCGTTCCTTGGTGAGTTCTGGAGCCACGCCGACGTGGAAGTTGACGCCGAACCGGAGGTACAGCAGGCGGTACGCTGGAATATCTACCAGCTGTGCCAGGCCTCCGCCCGGGCGGAGACCACCGGGATCCCCGCCAAGGGGCTCACCGGCCAGGCCTACGAGGGCCACTATTTCTGGGATACCGAGGTCTACGTCATCCCCTTCCTGACCCACACGGAGCCGCGCATTACCCGTAACCTGCTGCGGTTCCGCCACTCCATGCTGGATAAGGCCCGGGAACGGGCGGCGGAACTCTCCGAGAAGGGAGCTCTCTTCCCCTGGCGGACGATCAACGGCGAAGAGGCTTCGTCGTACTACGCCGCGGGAACCGCCCAGTACCACATCAACGCGGACATCGCCTACGCCATCAAGACGTATCTGGACGTCCGGGGGGACTACGACCTGCTGGCCGAGGTAGGCGCGGAGATCCTGGTTGAGACGGCCCGCATGTGGAGCGGCCTGGGGTTCTTCAGTCCGGACAGCGAGAAGTTTCACATCCACGGTGTCACCGGCCCGGACGAGTATACCACCGTGGTGAACGACAATACCTTCACCAACCTGATGGCTCAGAACAACCTGCGCTACGCCGCCCGGATGATCCGCCGTCTGCGCACCGAGCGTCCCGGGGCGTATCGCCACCTGGAGCACACCACGGGGATCTCCGAAGATGAATGTGTTCTCTGGGACCGCGCCGCAGATGCCATGTACATCCCCTACGACAAAGAACGGGGTATCCTGCCCCAGGACGATAACTTCCTGGAGAAGGAGCGCTGGGACTTTGCCGGGACGCCTACGGACAAGTACCCCCTCCTGCTGAATTATCACCCCCTGGTGATCTACCGCCACCAGGTGATCAAGCAGGCTGACGTGGTTCTGGCGCTCTTCCTGCTGGGGGACAACTTCTCCATCGAGGACAAGCGCAAAAACTTCGACTACTACGACCCCCTCACCACCGGAGACTCGTCCCTCTCGGCGTGTGTCCAGTCAATTCTGGCGGCGGAGATCGGCTACGAGGACAAAGCCCTGGAGTACTTCCGCTACGCCCTGTTCATGGACCTGGCCAACGTGGCGGGCAACGTGGTGGATGGCGCCCACGTTGCCTCAACCGGCGGGGTGTGGATGTCCCTGGTCTACGGGTTCGGAGGGATGCGCAACTACGACGGAACGCTCCATTTCGACCCCCGTCTGCCCCGGGAGTGGAAGCGCCTGAGCTTCCGCCTTCGCTACCGGGACAGTCGGATTCGGGTTGACCTGATGCCCCAATCCTACCGCTACGAACTGATCGAGGGCGATCCGGTGACGATTACCGTCTGTGGTGCCCAGGTGGAGCTCAAATCGGGTCAGCCGATCGAGATTGATGCCTGTGACCTGTTGCCGAAGGACTCGTGATGATGCGATGTTAAGGCTATGAAGCGAAGCGTATTACTCAACACAATGGTCGTGGCTGTGGCCGTTGTGTTTGCTGCGGTTATGGCCTTGCCGGCACAGGAAACAGCCTCTGGATTCGACGCCCTGCAGGACAGCGACGTTCTGGCGGCGATGATCAACACCAGTCGGGACACCTTCGAGTTGATCGACGTGCGGACACCCAGGGAGTTCGTCGGTGGCCACATTCCCACCGCGGACAACATCGAGTATCAGGTGATCGGTCAGGCCCTTGCCGAAACGGACCGTGACCGTCCGATCGTGTTGTACTGCCGTACTGGAAACCGCAGCGCCCAGGCGGCGCGAACGCTGCGAAACGCCGGGTTCACCACCGTGGTGGACTTTGGCGGGGTGAATCGCTGGCGCGGGTCTCTGGTGCGCTGAACGTGAACACAACTACAATTTCTGACCTCTACGAGGTTATCCACAGCTGGGAGCTGTCGGACTATCACGGGACAGGCACCCTCTACAGGCACCGCAAAAGCGGTGCCCAGCTCTTCCACCTGGCCAACGACGACCCTGAAAACCTCTTTGCCTTTGCCTTTTCCACCCTGCCGGAGGATTCAACCGGGGTAGCTCACATCCTTGAGCACACCGTGCTGTGCGGGTCCCGGCGCTACCCGGTGAAGGACCCCTTTCTGCAGCTGCTGAAAGGGTCGGTGAACACCTTCCTCAACGCGATGACCTACCCGGACAAGACGGTATACCCCGCAGCCAGTCCGGTGCGGGAGGACCTGTTCAACATGATGTCCGTCTACGGGGACGCTGTCTTTTTCCCGGTTCTGCGGCGGGAGATGTTTCAGCAGGAAGGGCACCGCCTGCAGTTCGACGATGAGGGCAGGCTGCAGATCACCGGGATCGTCTACAACGAGATGATCGGCAACTACAGCACCCACGACTCGGTGGCCGGGGAGTTCTGCTACCAGTCGCTGTTGCCGGATACGGTGTATCGACACGACTCCGGGGGTGATCCCAAGGCGATTCCCCGGCTGACCTGGGAGCAGTTTCAGGATTTCCACCGTCGCTTCTATCACCCTGCCAACGCCCGGATTCTCCTGTACGGGGATATTCCTGCTGACGAGTATCTGTCGTTTCTGGACCGGGAGTTCCTGGGCCGTTTTGACCGCGGCGAGATCTTCACCCTGGAGGCGCTGCAGCCCCGGTGGGATGCACCGCGCGCCTTTGAGACCACCTACCCCAGCGAGGGTGTTGAGGACCTCTCCCAGCGAACCTCGGTGACGATGAACTGGCTCCTCTTTCCGGTGACGGAGCAGGATCGACTCCTGGAAGCGGCGGTGCTGACAGAGGTGCTGCTGGGCCACAGCGGCTCTCCCCTGGCTATGGCGCTGATCGATAGCGGGCTGGGGCAGGACCTCTCGCCGGTTCTGGGAATCGAGACGGACCTGCGGGAAGCGGTCTTCTCGGTGGGGCTTCGCGGAACCGACCCGCACCACCGCGAGGCGATTGAAGCACTGGTCCTTGATACCCTGGAACGCCTTGCCCGGGAGGGAATAGAGGCCGACCTGATCGAGGGAGCCCTGCGTATCGTGGAGTTCCGCAACCGTGAACTCAAGAGCGGCCCCCAGGGCATGCGGGTGATGAGCCGCGCTTTGCGGGGGTGGATGTACGGGGGCTCCCCGGCGCTGGGGCTGCGCTTCAGCGAAGATGTGGCGGACTTGCGTCGTCGCCTCGAGGCTGACCCG
>SKHA01000247.1 GCA_007117185.1 Spirochaeta sp.
CGGCCTGGACGAGAACGACTGGGACGGATGGAAGCTGCTCACCGACAAGATCGGTGGCCGGGTGCAGCTGGTGGGAGACGACCTGTTCGTCACCAACACCAAGCGCCTCTCAATGGGTATCGAGAAGGGTATTGCCAACAGTATTCTGGTGAAGGTGAACCAGATCGGTTCGCTCACGGAGACGTTTGAAGCGGTGGAGATGGCCAAGCGAGCCGGGTATACCGCTATTGTCAGCCACCGCAGTGGTGAGACCGAGGACAGCTTCATTGCTGATCTGGTGGTGGCGCTGGAGACGGGGCAGATCAAGACCGGTTCGATGTCCAGAAGTGACCGTCTGGCCAAGTATAACCAGCTGATGCGGATCGAGGACATGCTGGACCGGACTGCCGAGTTCCCCGGCAAGAGCGCGTTCTACTCGATCAAGCGATAGCAGCGGCGGCGCCCCCGGCGCTGTGCTGAAGCACCAAAAAGGCCGGTCCGCGTGTGCGTGACCGGCCTTTTTTTGTGCCTCTCGCTGGTGCGAGAAGCTTGAAGACACAGGGGACTAGAACTCGGTAATTACCAGTCGCGCCGGGACCAGCTCGTCAAAAACGGTGCCCACCCAGATGTTGTACAGCCCGCTCTGGGGTCGGTCGAACTTGATCAGCGGATCCAGTCCGTTGAAGTCATCGTTGTAGTGCCGCTGACCGGCCGGGGCGTTGACCAGCAGCAGGGGGTCACAGGCGGCGTTGTCGACCTGGATGGTGAGGGGAAAGCTGCCCGCTTCGTAGTAGAGGTCCAGGTCCGGGGCGTCGGCCACGTAGCCGTAGAACCCGAGGGAGCTGATATCCACGTTGCCACCAGCGGTCAGGTTGATCGTCCGGGGGTCGTTGGGGAAGCCTGCTTCCAGCCGAAGGGTTCCGTAGGCGGGATCCAGCGACCAGTCCTGGGCGCTTACGCCCACCGCCACTATCGCCAGAACGAGCATTGCCAGCACGATACGTCTTTTCATTAGAATCCTCCTCAGAATCTTGTGTTGCCATATAGTCTAACTCGGAGGAGGTCGTGATTCAACGTTTTTTCGGAGATCCGGGAACAAAGTTTACCAAATCCATCATGTTTACCACGCTGTCGGGTCCAGTTTGATTCCTACCCACCCGGTGATGTCGGACATGGTCTGATCGATCTGACCGATCGGTACCGGCGCGGTGAGTTCTGCAACCAGCCATTGTCGCTCTTCGAAGGGGAAGCGCGCCCCCTCGCCGGGGATGTCCACGCCCACAACGGCGTGGGCAAACTCCAGGCTCACCATCAGGATCGCGTCGAACCCGAGGTGGTGCAGAAGGATCGCGTAGGTGAGCCCCAGGGAGTCGCAATCGCCGGCGAAATCCACCAGACACCACAAGGGATTCATCAGGTCACTCAGGGACGGGGTGCGGCGATACTCGGCACCCTGTAACCAGCTGAGGATCTCTTCGGGCATCTGGTCCCGGGGTACCCCGGCGGAGGCCAGGTCGTGAAAGAGCATCTCCGCCACCGGGACCAGCCGTTCAACGTTGTCCCGGTAGACCATCCGGAAGTACCGACGCCAGGCCTGTTGCCAGGGCGGGGGCTCGCGGCCGGGTACGGGGGCGTAGGGCGCCAGAACCCGGGCTTCCCGTTCGATCAGGACCTGCGAGCCGTCGATCTGGACCGGATCGCGTATTGTCTCCGGGAGAAGGGCCTGTTTGCCCGAGGGCAGGATGATCTCCGACGCGGGCAGTTCATCGTCCCCTGCGTCAGCTGCGGCGGTGTAGAACGCACTTACCGGCCCGGGCAGCTGGCGCCGCGTCAGATCGGGTGAGAAGCTGTCCAGAGCGGAAAGGGCCACGTCGTGAAGCTGTTCGTAGTGGTCCTCCACCACGAAGGTCATCACCGCGTAATCGAAGTCACCGCCGTTGATGAAGGTCATGTATCCCCGCACAGGGATTCCCCGGCCGCCGCCGGAGCCGGCAACAAAGCGATAGTCCGCGAAGATGCTGTGATCGCCAAGGTATCGGAACGGGACGGCGTCGCCGGAGGCGGAGAAGCTGGTGCGGATGTACGAATCCAGCTCCTGCACGGTGACGAATCGGTCGCCGGGAAAGCTGATGATCTGCAACACCGCGATGCGCTCAGGGTCGGTGAAGCTCACGAAGTCCGCCCGCTCCGCGTCCAGGACCTCCCACCCCACCGGGATATCCACCACCCAGTGGAACTCCGGGTTTTGGAAGATCGTCTGGGCGTGCACCGCCGACGGCGGCAGGAAGAGGGACAGAACCAGGGCGAGGACAGCGGTAACGACGGTGACGGTCCATTTCTGACAGCGAAACGTTTGCAAAAGCGACTCCTCCTGTTAGTATGATCGGTCTGTGAACGGCAAAGATGTAAAGACAATCCACCCTTCTCGAGCGGCCGGAGCGGTTCTGGTGCCCTCGTCCAAATCGCATACGATCCGGGCGCTGCTTATTGCGGCGATGGCTCGGGAGGGCAGCGTTATTCATAATGTTCTGGACTCGGCTGATGCGCGTAGCTGCATCGCCGCAATCACCACGCTGGGTGCGTCTTGCCGTGAGCTGGAACGTACCGCCACGGGCATCTCCGTGGAGGTGGTGCCCGGGGGGGCGCCGGAGACGGCGTCAGGGGCGGTGTCCATCAATGTGGGTAACAGCGGTACTACGTTGTATCTGCTCACCGCGCTGGCGGCGCTGCGGCGGGGGCAGGTGCACTTTGACGGGGATCAGTCGATCCGCAGCCGCAGCGCCGGCCCCCTGCTGACAGTTCTGCGCTCGCTGGGGGCAGTGGTTGAGGGGGGGCCCCGGGCGCCGTACACCGTCCAGGGACCGCTGAAACCCGGCGGGGCGGCGGCAGTCCCGGTGGAAAGCCCTACCAGCCAGTTTCTCTCGGCGCTGCTGCTGGCGGCGCCACTGATTATGGCTGGCGCAGGCGGGCTCCGCAGCGAGACCATTCTGGAGCCCACCGTCCTGAACGAGCACCCCTACGTGGACATGACCTGCTGGTGGCTTCAGCGGCAAGGGATCGCTATGGAACGGCAGAGCTATCGCCAGTTCGTCATCCCGGCGGGACAGCACTACCTGCCGGTGACCGGGACGCTACCGGGAGACTATTCTTCCGCCACGTTCTGGTTCTGCGCCGGGGCGATGGGAACCTCCGGGGTGACTGTGCTGGGGCTGGACCCGCAGGATGTGCAGGGAGACCGGGGGGTGCTGGAAATTCTTCGCAAGCTGGGCTGCACCATCCGCGAAGAAATCCGCGATTCTGTGCCAGCCCTCACCGTCTCCGGACCGCTCACCCGGGGTGGCACTTTTGACCTGAACGGTATGCCCGACGCCCTCCCCGCTCTGGCTGCGCTGGGGTGTTACGCCCCGGGACCGATAACCCTGGAGAACGTACCGCAGGCCCGGGAGAAGGAGACCGACCGCATCGCCGTGATGGCGAAGGAGCTGCGGCGTCTGGGAGCACGGGTGAAGGAGCTGCCTGCCGGGCTGACGGTGGAGCCACA
>SKHA01000289.1 GCA_007117185.1 Spirochaeta sp.
CAAACTGGATTGCCTCATCAGTCACCGACTCCTGGACAGCGCCGGGGGAGGGCTGCGGCAAAACCCGCCGTGCGGCGACGAAGCGGCTGTGCCAGTAGTTCGCGCTGAGGGGGGTGGTGGTGACCCCGCGATTAGGGCCATCGGAGATGGCGTGGATGATCGAATCCTGGCCCATGTAGATCGCCACATGGGAGATCGCTCCGGCTCGGCCGGCAGTGGCGAAGAAGACCAGATCGCCCGGACGCAACTCGTTCCGGGAAACCGGTTGCCCGACGTTTGCCATTTCCCGGGAGACCCGGGGCAGCTGCACGTGCCGCTGATAGACGTTTAGAACGAACCCGCTGCAGTCAAAACACGGTGGACTTGTGCCGCCGCTGCAGTAGCGCGCTCCAGTGTAACTCTGCGCCGGAATAATAATCTCCCGCTGCACGTCAAGGGCGATGAGCGGTGATGAAAAAACGGCGATCAGGAAGAGCGTAAACGCCCGAAAATTGTTTCTCCTCATTGTTCCTTTCCCTCCAGATGATTCGTGACTATCTTTCTTTTATGATAAAGGGTATCACATTTTTTTCAACCATCCTGTGGTCGCTTCTCACTGTCTTTTCCGTCCATGCGCAGCAACCGGCGTTCGATTTTTCTTCTCTGGCCCCCAACCAGGACGCTGCGGTTTTCGCCGGAGGGTGCTTCTGGTGCATGGAACCTCCCTACGACAGTATGGATGGAGTTGTTGCGACCATATCCGGCTACACCGGCGGCAGTATGCGCAACCCCACGTATCAGCAGGTGATTCGCGGTGGAACCGGTCATTACGAGGCGGTTCTGGTGGTCTTTGAGCCCTCCAGGGTCTCCTACGAACAGCTGCTGGAAGTGTTCTGGTTCAACGTGGATCCACTTGATCCGGGTGGCCAGTTTTGTGACCGCGGCGAGATGTACCGTACCGGCATCTTCCCTCGAACTCCGGCCCAGGCACAGGCGGCCAGAGCTTCCCGGGATGCCCTGGATCGGTCCGGGCGCTTGCGCTCGCCCATAGTTACGGAGATTCTCAACGCTGGCGCGTTTTACGTGGCGGAAGAGTATCATCAGGACTATTACCTGAAAAACCCCCTGCGGTACCGGACCTACCGCGTTGGGTGTGGCCGGGATGCCAGGCTGCGGCAGCTTTGGGGGGCAGACGCACCGTATTGACTCTGTAGTACTCATAACGATGCATGCGGTATAATGTCCGCTATGGATGCGACAGCGGCACAGCTGAAAAATGCGGGACGGCGGGTGCTTTTTGTCGACCCGCCCAGCGTCATACAGGAGCAGATGATCCATTTCCTTGTGACTGCCCAATACGAGTCGGCAATTGTGAAGGACGCCAGGCGTATCCTGCCGGTACTGCGGGCGTTTCCCAACTCCATTGTGTACTTCAACATTGATTCCCACCAGGGTGGACCGGCCCTGGAGCAGTTCGTTCGTTCAGTAGTCGCCAGCCGGGATAACCACGGTGCCGATGTGGGGATCCTGGCCTATGACCAGGACGAGGAGCTGGCGCGCAAGTATCTGATGGACATCGGGACGAGCTGCGGGTTCGTTACCTTGAATCTGGGGTTCAAGAAGAGCGCCGGTATCATCGTTCGTGCCCTGGAGGCTGCGGAAGCTCGGGGTGAACGGCGGTTCGTTCGGGTTAAGGTCCCTGCCGGCAAGGGGACGTTCAACCTTATCGCCGGTGGGGTGCGCAACGCGGGAAAGATTCTGGATATCAGTGAGGCAGGGATGGCGGTGCTTCTTGATACCCCTCATCCCATCGGCACCTATTTCGCGGACATACAGTTGCAGCTCTGGGGGAGTATCTGTCGGGTTGCCGGCACGATCAGGGGAACCCGTCAGTCCCCTGATGGGCTGGTGAGTGTACTCATGTTCGACGAGATCACCGAGAGCACGACCCGCGGCAAGATCTACGCTTTTTTGAAACGGGTTATGCAGCACGAAGTGGATCGAGTCGGTTAGTCAATTGATTCTCCCGGCTATCCTTCGTATGTTCCCATTATGAAACCGTTTGATCTTGGAAATATTCCCGGTCCCCATGCACGGCAACCGGTCCTTACCGAGGGGCCCGAACCGGGCAATGCCGCCGGGGCGATCATCCTGCTGCACGGACGCGGCGCCGGCGCGCAGGACATATTTGGTCTTGGTCGCATTCTGACGGAGCGGCTCAAGCGGAAAGACCTCATCCTGGCGGCACCTCACGCCTTTGGTGCGTCGTGGTACCCGAATCGCTTCATGGAGCCGATAGAAACCAATCAGCCCTGGCTGGATTCAGCTCGTGCCGCAGTGCACCTGCTCATAGAAGTGCTGACCGGAGAGGCTGCGTTACCTGCCAGCAGGGTGTTTCTGGTGGGATTCAGTCAGGGCGCGTGTCTGGCCACCGACGTAGTGGCCGGTCACCCTCGCAGGTATGGCGGGGTCCTGGCGTTCAGCGGGGGGCTCATCGGTCCGGCGGGGACGACATTCGATTATCCGGGAGACCTGGATGGCACCCCGGTCTTTCTCGGATGCAGCGACGTTGATCCGCACATCCCCCATGAACGGGTTCACGAAACAGCGCAGGTCCTTACAGCTCTCAACGGGAACGTGGAGCAACGGACCTACCCCGGAATGGGTCACACGATAAACGAAGACGAGCTTGGAGCGGCGGTTGAACTGATCGCCACCGCCCTCTCCTCCTCCTCGGGGGAGTGAACCGCCGCGGTTGGTCCGCGCACCTCCCCGGGGGTGGTGCCGCTCTTCCGGAAGGCATCGGGAGGGAGAATCACCCCTCCCGGCGGATCGCTCGCTGCATCTCCCGGATCTCTTTCATCTTGGCGTCGATCGCCTCCTGATTCTCCGGGTTGTAGAACCGAGGCGCCCAGAGGAAGCTGAAGCTGATCGCCCCGCCCTGGGTCACCGTAGCGTGGTGGGCGCGGTGGGCGTTGATGATGCGCTTGAGATAGCGGCTTTTCGGTTTGAACTTCAGCCCCTTGATCCTGCCGTGAAACATGATGTCGTGAAACAGAACGTACCCCACACCGTACAGAGCCACCCCGAAACCTGACGCTGCCATCTCGTACCAACCCATCCGCAAACCTGTGTAGATGAGAACAAACGAGAGGGTAGCAAAGAAGAAGAAGTAGAGATCGTTTTTCTGGAAGATCCTGCCCGAGTGATTGTGGTGATCGTAGTGCAGACACCACCCGGTACCGTGCATGATGTACTTGTGCATGAACCGGGCAACGAACTCCATGGCTATCGCCGACAGGGCGAAGGCAGCAACGCTGGCGATACTGCGGATAATGACTATTTCCATGACAGGTAAAATACCCACCTGAGAGAATGCAGGCAAGCGCCGGCTGCCCGGGAGGGATCAGGTTTCCACACAGGGCTGACAGGACAGCTCCAGCCCGGCGTCACCCAGGGAATAACCCCGTGGGTGGTCCGGGGCGCTGGCAACGGAAAACCGGATTCGCCACAGGGAGCGGCGAAGAGCGGGAAAGCGGGAGCGCCAGTCACGGAACGTGTCATTGGAGAGGACCATCGTCCTTTCCCGGTTCGCTCTCTCCAGGATCACCTGATCTGCGGGAGTCCCCGCCGGAACGATTTGGATGTGGTCGCACAGCGGCGCCAGATCCTCCAGCCCGTGCCCCCCCACCAGAGCTGGAAGGGTCGCGTCGGCGATACCTTCGATCCACTGTATACCGAAGCTGCGCAGATCCTGCAGCAGGTTGGAAACGACTCCTGGAGGCAGGGTCCAATAGAGGTTGTTCAGGTCTGCCAGAACGTGAAGGCGCTCTTCAGGGGTGAACCGCCGCCGCAGAATCCGCACCCCCGGAGGGGTATCGATGGTGCCGGAACAGACGAATTCTCTCAGGGAGCATTCTCGCCGGGTCATCGCGGCGAGAGCAGACGGATCCATGAGAATACTCCTCACGGATGGGTCGCTGACCCCGCGTTTCAGAATGGTGGCGCCGTGGATCCGCTGTCCCGGTGGTACCGCTTCCAGCACCCTCTTGAGCTCAAGAATCGCCTTCGGGTCCATGCTACTGAATGGGAGCAAACAGGTAGGCGATCCGAGAGACGACCTTCAGTCGGATCGGCATCGTCTCAAGGTCTGCGGATTCCATCATGCGGCTATCCATGAAGTCCTTCTCAAACATCTGTTCCACTTCCCGGGCAATCCTCTCCCCCAGTATGATCGCGGTGATCTCAAAGTTCAGCCGGAACGAACGGTTATCCAGGTTAACCGTCCCGATGCCTGCGACCTGCCGATCCACCAGAAAGACCTTCTGGTGCAGGAATCCCGGCAGGTAGCGGTAAATCTTGACCCCGGCGTGTATCATCGGGCGCAGAAACGCGAACGCCGAGAAGAACACCAGGAGGTGATCAGGCCGGTCGGGGATCAGGATTCGGACATCCACCCCCCGGAGAACTGCCAGTTTGAGCGCGTCCTGCACCCCTTCATCAGGAACGAAATAGGGGCTGGCGATCCACAGGCGCTCCCGGGCAGAGTGAATCGCGTGCTGGACCATCAGTCCGGCGGTACCTACCTCATCCGCCGGTCCCGACGGCAGCACCAGCGCCACGTGGCCACCCGCCCGGGAAAACGCCGCTGGAGTTGACCAGTCCAGGGGGAGATACTGCCCCGTGGCCCAGTGCCAGTCTTCCAGAAAGGGCAGCTGCAACCCCACCAGTGCCGGTCCGCTTATCAGCAGGTGGGTGTCCCGCCATGGACCAAACCGGGCGCTCCGTCCCAGGTACTCGTCACCGAGGTTGAGCCCCCCGATAAAACCAACTCGACCGTCAACCACAAGTACCTTGCGATGATTGCGGAAATTGATCTGAAAGCGGTTGCGAAAACCCCGGGTGGAGGAAAAGGGAACAATCTCAACACCCCCGCGGCGCAGTTCCCGGACGTACTCCCGGGGCAGCTGGTAACTTCCGATCTCGTCGTACAAAAAATGGACCCGCACCCCCCGTTGGGCACATGCCAGCAGCGCCTCCTTCATCTCCTGCCCGATTCTGTCAGCGCGAACGATATAGAACTGGACCAGTACATACGACTGCGCGTCCTTGAGCTCCCGAAAGATGCGCTCGAAAGCCTGCTCACCTCCCTGGAGAATCACCACCTCGTTACCTCGGGTGAAGGGGATTTTGGCGATCCGCTCCACCGCTTCAATCTGACCTTGTTCCAGTTTGTTCCTATCGTGCAGGTGCAGGTGCTGCTCAACGGAGAGTCGGATCTCCGGAAAGCGTCCCTGGAGCTGCCGGTCCACCTTTTTTCGGGATTCCACGTATCCGTTGAAGCGGGAACGGCCGAAGATCCAGTACGCCGGGACCGCCAGGTAGGGAAAGGTATTCAGACTGACGATCCATGCGATTGCACCCTGGGAAGTGCGGGTGGTCAACAGTGCCGAGATTGAGGAGATGACGCCGAGAATCTGGGCGATGGTGACGATGATCGCGATGGCCATAGCGGCATCGTGGCCTCCTCACCCGTTCCCGTCAAGTATTGCCCCTGTCAACAGGGTTGTGAATACTGGATGGTATGCTCTTTGTTGCTCTTCTCCTTGCTTCGTTCGTCCCGCTCCTGGGTGGGGCGGACCTGGTGGTTCGGGGCTCCTCCGCCGTCGCCCGCCGACTGAACGTGTCACCGCTGGTGGTGGGGCTCACCCTGGTCGCGATGGGAACTTCCGCTCCGGAGCTGGTGATCAACCTCTCCGCCGCGTTTGCCGGGCAGGACTCTATCGCGGTGGGAAACGTCCTGGGCAGCAATATCTTCAACGTTGCCGTTGTTCTCGGGGTGCTGGCGATCATCATGCCTCTGCCGATCTCCCGAAATACCACCTGGGCGGAAATTCCGCTGGCCCTGCTGGCCGCGGTGGTTCTGTTTGTGGTGATGGCAGACCGATTTCTCAACGGCAGTGCCATTGACGTGATAACTCGCAGTGAAGGGATTCTGCTGCTGTCGTTCTTCGGGATCTTTCTTGCCTACACTGTGCAGCGACGTCGGGGTGATACCGGGGAGCTGCTCTGGGAAACGCCCTCAACCCCATCTTCCCTTGATCGCAGCCTGCCGCTGGCTCTTGTGGTGGCGATAGCCGGGTTCGCCCTGCTGGCGCTGGGAGGACGCGGGGTGGTAGCTGGAGCGGTGGGAACAGCCAGCCTCCTGGGCGTTCCCGAGTACATCATCGCCGTGACCGTTGTCGCCATCGGGACCTCCCTTCCGGAACTGGTCACCTCACTGGTTGCGGGGGCTCGAGGCAATACCGATCTGGCGGTGGGGAACATCATAGGGTCCAATATCTTCAACGTCTTTCTGGTACTGGGAGCAACTGCGGCGATTCGTCCCGTTGCCGCGCCACACCAGCCGGTGGATCACGCGGTCCATCTGGTTCTCACGGGTCTTCTATTTCTGTTTGTGTTCACCGGTCCGGGACGGCAGATTCAGCGCTGGGAGGGGCTTATCCTGGTGCTGGTGTACATCGCCTACATGACGATGCTGGTGATCACCACTATCCCCGGTTGAACTGCCCGGCTACCGGAAGTGAGGTCGCTTCGCGGACAAGGGAAACCGGTAGCGGTCCGTAGAGGTGGGGAAACTCCTCCACCTCACCGGGAGGACGTTCGAATCGAATCAGGTGTTCCAGATCAGCAAGCTCCGCCATCAGCACTACCAGCAGACTGCGGTCACCGGGAAACCAGCGTTCCAGCACGCCTGACAACTGATGGGGAAAACAGCAGTGGATGAACCCATCAGCGGCCAGTGATGGCTCGCGAACCTCTCCGCTGCCATCACGGGCCTCCTGCCATTGACGTTGTGTTGTCACGTGCAGCAGTGTGCCCGGTCTGTCTGCCAGCAGAGCGTCCCACTGCCGGGAGGTGAAGGGAAACAGCCCCGTCGGCGGCAGCCGCTGACCGAGCCGCCTCCACCTGGCTTCCTGCTGCAGGATCTCCTGAAGGCGACTGCGACCGCGTTCCATCTCTCCGGCGGCAGCGATACCCAGCGCTTCCCAGAAGCGCAGCTCTTCCTTCTCCGGGGCCAGAGCCAGGGCCTGCTGGTAATGCCGCGCAGACCCCTCGGTGTCGTCCTGCGCCAGCGCTTCGTCTCCGGCTTCAGCGGCGGCGTAGCCCAGATGCAGGTCCATCAGGCGCCTGAGCTCCTCCAGCGGCTCCTTGTGGTCCTCCACACGCAACTCCAGCGGACGGCGCCGGGCGGCACTTCCGGTGACAGTGGTGGAGACAGTCACAATCGCCGCGGACTGGCGGCCCCGGATATCTCCACCTGCCGCTTCAGCCGCTTCCAGGGCCAGCAGCAGGCGCTCCGCAAGGGGACCGCTGCTGTGGTTCCAGCTGTGAATCATCGCTTCAGGGACACCTTTCTCGTCCATCATGTTGGCCTGGACGGATACCCCCTGTTGACTGACATGCCCCGCCTCGGCGATGCAGCGCAGCCCGGTGTGAGTCGCTGTTGCTCCCTGGGGCGTAATCATCGCGATCTGCCGCAGCTCCCGGGATTCGTCGGCGGCAAGGATCATCCGCAGTGCCTCGTCAGGGGTTGCTCCCTGACCCAGCAGCGCCACGCCCTGAGGGGCGGCTTCACGGTTGACCACCGACTGGGTTGCCACCACCCCGACACCCGGTTCAGCCTGGATGACGGTGGAGCCCACCGAAAAGAAGTGAGACTGGACGGCAGCCCCCATCAAACCGGACTGGAGGTCTACAGCGACGATCGAGTAGGTGGCGGCAAGGTTTCGTATGCTGATCATGGAGCAAAGCTACAGCAGGCGATAACGGTGGATCAACTGGCGGTGAAACTCCGCCGCTTCCATAAGAGCCCGATAGATTTCAGAAGCCTGAATCACGCTGCTGCGTGCATCCGGGATTTCCTGGTTGACCGCCAGATCGATCGCCTGTTCCGCAAGAAAGCCCGCCAGTTCACGGTGTTCAAACTGCTGTAAATCCCCGTCGATGCGGTCCAGGGCGGTGAGGTCCCCCGGAGAAAGGGTGTTCCGCTGCAGCAGTTCTGCACACACGGTTTCTCCGCGCGCGCCAATCGCCGCTACCACCTGCAACTGCATCTCAAGACGTGTCAGAGCGTGCGAAAGGATCTCCCCGCCGGGACCCCGGGTGCGGTGATCGTTCAGAATCCGGGTGATCACTTCCTCCGGTGTTCGTTCACGGTGTTGTTCCCCGGCGAGAGCCTCCCCGGTGTTGATGACCTGGTACCCCGGGATCGCGGCTCCCTCCGGCGAGAGGACCATCGTCTTCACCTGAGGGTGTCGGATTGCCTGTTCCATGAACCATCCGCGATAGACCTCCATCCGCCGGTCGCTCAGTACCGTCCCGCCCCCGGCGGCGGGAACTGCTTTGGGGTGCGCGTCGTGGAGGTAGCGAAACAGTCCCTGCTCGGCGGGTTCGCTGCGTCGGGTTGTCCGGATCAGCCGCTCCTCGAAAAAGGAGCCGGAGCAGTGGGTTCTCATGCGGGGAAACCCCAGATCCAACCCGGCGACATAGATTCGCCGGCAGCCCATGATTCGAGCCAGATCCCACCCTGAGGTGGCAACGGATCCCCCCGCCCCCAGTTTCTCCCATCTTCCAAGGTGGCCGTCGATAAACGTACCCAGGGGAAACAGCGACGCCGAGACGAGCACCGGCCCGGGCCACAGACGAAACACCCGTGGATGGGTTGCCGGCTCGGCGACGAGAATGGTCCTGCTGAGTCGTTCGTCGACACCGTCCAGGTGGCGGGTGTTCCAGTACTGTGGATCCGCAACCACCGCGATATGAGGGGGTGCTCCAGCTCGGACCAGCGGAGCCACTGCGGTGTCGACGGCAATGACCAGCATGCTCCGGTGGAACCGCTTGATCTCGGGAAGAACGTCGTCCAGGGTGGGTCCGGCGCCGCAGATCAGCGCGGAGCCGCCAGGTGCGGCGTCCACAAGCGCGTCGATCCCCGGGGGTGGAGAACCACCGGTGAGATTCCGCAGGGTGTTTCTAACCCATAACCGCCCGAAGCGCCGCAGGGTATTCGTATTTACGGTGCTGCGGGTGCGATACTGCTGTAACGCATGGTGAAGCTCGGCGACGACCTCCGGCGCCTGCTGAGTGGCGGACTGCAGGGTAAGAACGGCGAAGCGGCGCGCCCGGAGGCTGCGGAGGGCTGAGACCACAAGATCGCTCCGGTCTGCCGGGAGCAATACCTGCGGGCCGTACCGATCCCACCACGCACTGTCCCGGTGAGCCCGTGCTGCGTGTACCACGTCCGTAACCGCCTCGGCGACTACCAGGGGAACTCCCGGTTTCTGTCGAGACAACTCTTCCAGGTGGTACCCCAGCCCCAGTCCGATCACCACGATCGCATCAACTGACTGGGGGGTTCCGGCGAGGAACCGTGTCACCAGACGCTCCGCTTCCCGCGCAGGAGCGATGGAGCTGTGAACGAAGCGGCCGCCTACCCTCAGGGTTGTGCAACCGTCACGAGCCGGCACCGGTTCAACCACAACGTGTGGTTCATCCGGCAGGAAGAATCCCAACGCCTGACTGAGACTCAGATTGTCCACCAGGTCTTCCCGGTGGGTATTCTCCTGCTTCATTCCAGCTCGATCCGGATGGTCATCCCCGGTTCCAGTGGAGCCCCCGGGGCAGGGGAGTGAGATCGAACCCAGCCGCTGCCATAAATCTCCACGTTCAGGTCATCCCGAACGATCAGGGGCATAAGCGACCGCAGGGGAACGCCGGTGAGGTCGGGCATCACATCGACGATCTCCGGCATCGTTCGGGGTCTGAGAACGACACGGCCGGGGTGCTCGGTTATCGTGTCGGTGTCCCGGGGTATGTCCCAGTACGGGATCAGAAAATCCAGCATCGTCCGAACTGCCGGCGCGGCGATCCGCCCGCCGAAGAAGCTCTCACCCCGGGGATAGTCAATCATCACATAGACGATCAACTCCGGGTGGTCTGCCGGTACAAGGGCGAGGGTGGAGGCGATGAAGTGAGCGTCGGAGTACCTCCCGTTCACCGGGTCGAACACCTCGGCGGTACCCGTTTTGGCAGCGACGGAGACACCTTCCACCTGTATTCGCCATGCCGTCCCGTCGCGGTCGGTGGAGCCCCGCATCATCTCCAGCATCAATCTGGCTGTCTCCGGGGAAACTACCTGCCTGACTGGCTCGCGACCGTTCTGCTGCAGTATTTCCCCGCTGTTGGAGACGATGCGGTTGACGATCTGTGGGCGCAGCAGCACTCCTTCGTTGGAGAGAACGGTGGCCGCCGCGACCATCTGAATTGCCGTGACCCCAATCTCCTGTCCGATCGCCAGAGTCTGCTGGGTCCTGCGTGACCAGCGGTGCGGTTCCGCCAGCAGACCCCGCTCCTCCCCGTTCAGATCGATTCCGGTGGGCCGTCCAAAACCGAAGGAGGTAAGCAATGTGTAAAAGGACCCCGGGTCGGCGCGTTCCGACGCGTAGGCAGCGCCGACATTACTGGAAAACTTGATTATTTGCGCCGGGGAGATCACTCCGTAGTTCGACAGGTCCGAGATGATGAAACTGCCATTATCCGCCACGTACCCTCCGGCGGTGTTGAAGCGGTCCCGGGGGGAGATGGCCCCCAGTTCCAGCAGCGAAGCGATGGAGAAGACCTTGAAAACGCTTCCGGGTTCGTAGATCCGTGAAATAGAGGTGTTGCGACGCTGGTTTGCGCTGTAACTCAGAAAGTTATTGGGATCGAAGGAGGGCTGCGACGAGAGAGCGAGGATCTCCGCGGTATCTGCTTTGGCAACAACGATGGTTACCATATCTGCCTGATGCTGCTGCATCAGCTCGCGGCCCAGTTCGTCAGCGGCGCTTTGTATCGCCAGGTCCAGGGTGAGGAACACCTGATGACCCATCGGATCGGTTTCAGGCATGAGATACTCTGAGAACATGTATTCGATTCCCGCCAGCCCGACGTTATCCACCCCGGTGTAGCCGATTACTGCCGCTGCGCTCTCCCGCTCGGGGTAGCTGCGTCCCAGGTCGGGTTGAAGCCGGATGCCCCGCAGATTTCCGGCGCGAATCTCCGCGGTGATGCGGCTGCTCTGGCTGGGGGTTACCGTCCGTTGCAGGGTGAGAAATCCCGTAGAGGTGGCGATGCGATCGGTGATCTCCCGATGGTCCCGTTCCAGGATCTCCCCAAGGAGGCGGGCGGTTCCCTCGACGTCGCGTATCTCCGGACGCCAGGCGGTGACGGTATCCAGGCGTGTCTGGATGGCAAGGATTCGACCCCGTCGGTCCAGAATCGGTCCCCGTTCCGCCGCAGGCGAGGTGGATCCTGCAGAGGTTCCCCCGTTTGCCGGGACCATTATCACCGCGAAGCGCAGCACCAGGACAGCCGCTGCAACCGCCAGGATCATCGCGGTCACCTGTATCCGTGTTGTTCTGGACGATTTATCTTCTGTAGCCACGAAACAGGACCCTTCCGACAATACTGTCTGTGGCGATGCCACCGAGGTGGCGGGAATCCACCGATTCCGTCGGGTTGTCGCCAGTCAGGTACACCCGTGATCCGGCCACCAGATCAGTCACCCGCTTGACCGCCAGCTTCGATGTCCCGGGGTCGCGAAAGACCAACAGGTCTCCCGGTTGCGGTGCGAAGAAGCGATAGGCAAAGCGGTTCACCACGATTGTTTCTCCGTCGTGCATTGTCGGTACCATGCTGTCTCCGGTGACCCGGTGCAGAGACGCGGGAATCTCCCTCACTGCCACGAAAAGGACAGCAAACAGAAGAATCGTGACAATAGGAAAGCGCACGGCCAACTATAATATGCTCGCAATCTATTGTCGATACTGCTATTGTATGGCCAGTTTGATCGATCATCAGAGAGTTGCACGGCGAAGATATCGACCTCAGTCAGCGGCGGTACTGGAGTTTCCCCAACGAGCCAGGCCGTTCCGGAGATTCCGTGGTCTGCGCCAGTTCGGATTTCCCCGGATACCCGGGTTTCCGCAGCTTCCGGGGTTGCCACGCCTTCCTCGTCTGCCCCGCCTGGCTGTGCATCCCGGAGCGTTGTTCTCATTTGCCCAGGAAGATATTCCGCTGCATCTGGCGACGGTTCTCTTTGCAGTCCTGGTAAATCTGATGCTCCTGTCGATCAGCGTGGACCGAATCGTCCTTTCCAGCGTGGTTGGTACCGTCGGTCTTCCTCCGCAGCAACAGCTGGTCACGCGGTCCCACTTGAGCCCCGTTGAGAGCGCTTTTTCCGTAATCGGAGACGCTGCCGGGGTGGACACAGACCGCTTTTCCCGGTTGGAGGTGGAAGAGTACACCGTCCGTCCCGGGGATACCTTAAGCGCCATTGCGCTGCGAACCGGCCTGGAGATGGACACCCTGATCAGTTTCAACCGCATCTCCGACGTCCGGCGCCTCCAGGTGGGGGCGCGATTTCAAATTCCCAACCGGGACGGTGTACTGCACACCGTGCGCAGCGGAGAGTCCGTCGCTGCCATCGCCGGGGCGAACGGGATCTCCATCAACGCAATTCTGGACGTGAATGACCTGCAGAGCGAGGTGATTCAGGAGGGGCAGGTGCTGTTCGTTCCGGGCGGTCGGATGAACTCAACGGAGTTACGTATCGTTCTCGGGGAGCTGTTTGCCTGGCCAACCAGGGGGCAGTTCACCAGCGGGTTTGGAATGCGACCGGATCCGTTCACCGGACAGACCCGCTTCCATAATGGTATCGACCTTGCCAACACCCCGGGAACGCCGATCCGAGCTGCGGCATCGGGAAGGGTTGTTCACGTGGA
>SKHA01000275.1 GCA_007117185.1 Spirochaeta sp.
TTGCCTTCGGGCGACACGCGGTGGTGCAGATGCATCGCGCGTGGATCTGGGCGTGGGATCACAACATGCAGCGGGAGTACCGGGTGGTGAAGCCGGAGCTGGGAACCCACGTCGAGCGGGGGGTGATGGAGAAGGCGGGTATTCGCCGGATCTTCCGGGAGTTGTGGGGTCGGCGGCTTTCGGTGCGGGGGAAAGAGGTGCCCGAGACAATTCGTACAGTGTGGTGCGGCGCGCTTCAGACCCCGCCGGTGCGGTGGCGGAAGGGAGTGGCCAAAGAGCGCTGGAAGATGCGCATTCCGAACTACTGTATTGAGGATATCAGGGAAGGAGAGAGGGCGGAATCATCGTGACTTGTGTAAGCGGTGGTTTGGGCGCCTGAACGGCTACTTAGTGCAACAAGGTTTTCAATACTACCTTGGGTGCGCTATAATCTCACGCACGATGCTCGACAAGGTAATAAGTGTTCTCTTCGGCTCCAAGTCGGAAGCGGACCTCAAAAAGCTGCTTCCCCTCCTGAAAGAAATCAACAGCCGTGAATCCTGGGCTCAGGGCCTGGATAAGGATCAGATGCGCCAGCACACCGCCACCTGGCGGCAGGAGGTTGCCGATGGGCGAGTCCTGGACGAGCTGTTACCGGAGGCGTTTGCCCTCGCCCGAGAGGCAGCGCGGCGAGTCCTGGGTGAACGCCCCTACGATGTTCAGATGCTCGGTGCGATCGTTCTGCACCAGGGCAAGATCATGGAAATGAAAACCGGTGAGGGAAAAACCCTCTCCTCTGTTGCCGCAGCGTATCTGAACTCCCTCACCGGCCGGGGCCTGCACGTGATCACCGTGAACGACTATCTGGCCGAGCGCGACGCCGGGTGGATGGGACCGGTTTTCGATTATCTTGGGGTGAGCGTGGGATACATCGTCTCTGAGATGGACAACGAGGCCCGTCACCAGGCGTACCGCAAGGACATCACCTACGGAACCAACAACGAGTTCGGCTTCGACTACCTCCGGGACAATATGCGCTACGACAGCATGGGCAAGGTTCAGCGGGGGCACGTCTACTGTATCATCGACGAGATCGACTCCATCCTCATCGACGAAGCGCGAACCCCCCTCATCATCTCCGGGCAGACCTCAGACGACACATCCCGCTTCCGTGAGGTCAACGGCGTGGTTTCAGGGTTGCAGGAGTGCGCCAAGGACCCCGGGACCGGGGACTATCCGGAAGAACCAACCGGCGACTACAAGGTCGACGAAAAGACGCGCCGCATCAGTTTTACCGACGAGGGACTGAACCATCTTGAGGAGCTCCTGGCACGACGCAAGATCATCTCCGGCAGCGTCTTCGACCAGGAGAACTTCGAGTACATTCACTACGCTACCCAGGCGCTGCGGGCGCACCGGCTCTTTCACAAGGATCAGCAGTACGTGGTCAAGGAGGGCAAGGTCGAGATCGTGGACGAGTTCACCGGCCGCATCCTCCACGGACGGCGCTACAGCGAGGGGCTGCACCAGGCGATAGAAGCAAAGGAAGGAATCCGCGTTGCCGCCCGCAACCGCACCCTGGCGACGATCACCTTCCAGAACTTCTTCCGGATGTACGACAAGATCTCCGGCATGACCGGTACCGCCGAGACGGAGGCGAAAGAGTTCGGCAACATCTACGGGCTCGACGTGGTGGTGATCCCCACCAACCGACCTCTGGCGCGCCTGGACCAGGACGACGTTATCTACATCTCCGACAAGGACAAGTACGAGGCGATCTGCGACGAGATCGCCCGGTTGTTTCACAAGGGCCAGCCGGTGCTGGTGGGAACGATCTCCATCGAGCGCTCGGAACAGCTCTCGACGATGCTCACCCGACGGGGCGTTCGCCACGAGGTGCTCAACGCCAAGAACCACGCCCGGGAGGCGCTGATCATCGCCGAAGCGGGCTCCCGCGGTGCGGTGACCATCGCCACCAACATGGCCGGTCGCGGTACCGACATCAAGCTGGGGGGCAACCCGGAGTTTCGCGCCCGCAGGTCCCTGCCGGACGACGCTACTCCGGAAGACTTTCTCAAAGCGGCAGCCAGAGAACGCGAAAAATGGATCAACGACTACCGGGAGGTTCAGGAACTCGGCGGCCTGTACGTCCTGGGCACTGAGCGCCACGAATCACGGCGGATAGACAACCAGCTGCGCGGACGCAGTGGCCGCCAGGGCGACCCGGGAGAATCGCGGTTCTTCCTCTCCATGGACGACGACCTGATGCGCCTGTTCGGTGGCGGCCGCTTCAACCTGAAAGGGATCATGGAACGGGGCCTTGAGCCGGGAGAACCCCTGAATCACTCGTTGATCAACAAGAGCATCGAACGCGCCCAGAACAAGGTGGAGGAGCGCAACTTCGACATCCGCAAGCACCTGCTCGAATACGACGACGTGGTGAACGAGCAGCGCAAAGTTGTCTATGGTCAGCGGGATGCGATCATGCAGGACGCGAGGCTGATCGACCGGATCATGAACACCGGCGCCGACGTGATCGAAGAAGCTATGGATTCGGTTCAATCCGGTAGTCAACTGGCCGACCATCAGGTGGGCCAGATCCTGACGGAGCTGCAGGAACGCCTGATGTTCTTCAGCACCCAGGAAGCGGCTGATTTTCAGGGCATGGGACCTCAGGCGTTCCGGGACGCCCTGCTTGAACAGATGCGCCGGGAACTGGAGCAGAAGCAGCAGATTGTCGGCGCGGACCGTCTCAACTTCATCATGCGCGTCGAGTATATCCGGACCATCGACCAGCGGTGGCAGGAACACCTTGAAAACCTTGAGGAGCTGCGTGAAGCGGTCTATCTGCGCGGCTACGCTCAGAAGAACCCTCTACTGGAGTACAAGATCGAAGGGTTTCGCATGTTCGACGAGTTTCTTGCGGATATCCGCTTGAACATCGCCAAACGAATGTTTGCGATCAAGGCTCAGGGAATGGAAGAGCGCCAGCCGGTTCGCTCCGCCCAGGGCGTTGCCCAGCACCGCGATGTCAGTCTTCTTGGTGGAGGCAGCAGTGCAGTCCCCGGTGCCGGCAACGCCGAGGCTGCCAGGGGTGGAGCACCCCAGGGAGCACAGGTCAAACGGTCAGTCCCGAAAGTCGGCCGCAACGACCCGTGCCCGTGCGGTAGCGGCAAGAAGTACAAGCATTGCCACGGCCGCAGTTGAGCTGCCGCCGCCGCTGCGATCACACTGCCGTGTAGACGCTGAGAAACGAGAAGACAGCCAGCAGCAGGGCGACGGTAACAACCAGAACTCTCATATTTCTTCCTCTCCCTCTCAGTCCTCTCCCTCTCAGTGGAGGTACCGCATCGGGTTGACGAACGTCCCGTTGTGAATCACCGAAAAATGCAGGTGTGGCCCGGTACTGCGTCCGGTATTGCCCATTGTTCCGATCTGCTGCCCCCGCTCCACCGTCTGGCCGTTGCGGACACTGAACGCATGAAGGTGTGCGTAGAGAGTCTGGAACCCGTCGGCGTGACGCAGGATCACAAA
>SKHA01000375.1 GCA_007117185.1 Spirochaeta sp.
GCGGGTAGCGCGTCCCGAAGGATGGCAAGAAGCGTCTCCTGATGTTCCACCTGTTCAGTGTGGCACAACCGGTAAAGGCGCTCCAGCTCACAGTTTGCCCGACCACAACTGCCCCAGAAAGAATTCCCAGGGAAGAATGTCGATACCGTCTCTTCTCACGGGTCGGTCATCCCGGCAGACCAGAACAGCCCGGGTAATCAACCCCTCTTCCATAAGGGCACGCAACCCTCGCAGGTGCTTGTCCTGCACGTTCCGCGCAGACGTCACTTCTATCGCCACCCGCTCGTCCAGAATGAAGTCCACCTCGAATCCGGAGCGGGAGCGCCAGTAGTGCAGTCGCGAGCGTGGCGAGCGGTAATCAATCCAGGCACGTAATTCGAGAAAGATGAAATGCTCAAAGAACTCTCCAAAGTCAGCGGAGTTCTCCTGGACCACAGGCAGTCGCCGAAGTGCACGAACCACGCCGGGGTCGAAGAAGTAGAACTTGGCGGTCTCAATGGCTTTCCGTTTTCGCGAGGCGGTGTACCCGGGCAGCTGAAAGGCAAGGAGTGTATCCGTGAGAACAGAGAACCACTGTACCACCGTCTGGCGGGCAACCTGCGCGTCCCGGGCAATATTGGTGTAATTGATCATCTGCGCGTTGGCCGCCGCCGCGGTCTCGAGAAAGCGGGCAAATGCCGGAAGATTCCGGGTGAGCCCTTCAGCTGCGATCTCCTCGGTGAGGTACCGGTCAACGTAGGCACCCAACCCCTCGTCAGGGTCCTCCGCCAGATAATGGGATGGTATCAGTCCCGCGTTAAGCGCCCGATGCAGGTCGAACCGATGCGGTTGCAATTCGTGCCAGGAGAACACGTGCATCCGGCGGTCACTGCCCCGTCCTCCCAGAAGTGATACCCCGGCTCGCTTGAGAGACCGGGCGCTGGAACCGGTGAGGAGAAAGCGGATGTTTCGCTCTTCGATCATGAGGTGAACCTCGTCCATGAGCGCGGGGTTCTTCTGGATCTCATCGATAACCACCACCGCATCGCGTATGTCCCGGGCTTCAATCTCCTGTCGGATGCGCGTGGGATCAGAGAGTGTCGCCAGCAACAGCCGCTGATCAAGCAGGCTGAACGCTGCCGCCGGCGGCTCCTGCAGCTGATACCGGATATAGGAGCTCTTGCCGGTCTGCCGCGGTCCAAAGAGCATAACTGTGCGGGTTTTCAGGAGGTGGTCAAGGTCAAGACTGCGGGGTATGTACCCTTCCGTGCCGCTGGTCATGGCGATTATCATGATAATCGCCAACTCTGATGGCGTCAATCAGATTGTGGTGGTAGCGCAAGGACGGAGGCGGATATCCTGCCCCGGCGCCTGGCGACGGGGCAGATTGGAGCCGCAGGCCGACCCCGCGGTGGGGGCCCCGGCACGGGGACTCCGCCGCGGGGATGCGCCCGAATCCGGTGCGGGAACCTGAAGCCGGGGGGGACGATCTCTCAGCCGGCGGGTTCCAGGACCGCCTTGATGCGGCGCACCCCCTGGGATGAGGACTGTTCTTTCAGGATGCGGAAGCGGCCCATGGTGCCGGTGTGTTCGACGTGGGGGCCACCGCAGACTTCTTTGGAGAAGTCGCCGATGCTGTAGACTTTGACCACTTCGTCGTAGCGGTCGCCGAAGAACGCCAGCGCTCCGGCGGCTTTGGCCTCTTCCAGGGTGCTGGTGGCCACCGAGACGGGCAGGTCCGCGGCGATCTTCTCGTTGACGATCTGTTCCACCCGGGCGACCTGTTCGGGGGTCATTTTGTCGGGGTGGGAGAAGTCGAAGCGCAGTCGTTCCGGGGTGATGTTGCTGCCCTTCTGGGAGACGTGGTCCCCCAGGACGTCCCGCAGCGCCTGGTGCATCAGGTGGGTGGCGGTGTGCAGGGCGGTGGTGTGATCCGAGCGGTCTGCCAGTCCGCCCTTGAAGGTCTGGTTGGTGTCCAGTTTGGATTTTTCGCGGTGTTTGTCGAAGGCGGCCTCGAACCCTTCGCGGTCCACGGTGAGGTCGTGCTCGGCGGCCAGCTCTTCGGTGATCTCCAGGGGGAAGCCGTAGGTGTCGTAGAGTTTGAACGCCAGGCGGCCGGGGATCTCCCGGCGGCTGCCCTTCAGGAGGTTGGGGAGCATCTTCTCGAACTCGCGCTCGCCGTTCTGGAGGGTCTTGAGGAAGCGCTCTTCCTCTTTCTGGAGCTCTTCCAGGATGGTGGCGGCGGCGCGGGCGAGGCCGGTGTAGAAGCCGCTGTAGATCTCGATGACCACCCGGGCGGGTTTCTGGAGGAACTCGCCGTCCAGCCCCAGTTTGCGGCCGTGGCGCATGGCCCGGCGGATGAGGCGGCGCAGGACGTACCCCTGGGCCACGTTGGAGGGGACGGTGGGGTTGTCGTCGCCAAGGATGAAGGTGGCGGTGCGGACGTGATCGGCGATGATGCGGATGGAGCGGTCGGTTTCGGGGGTTGCGTCACCGGTGGTGCTTTCGTTCCCGGCGGTGTGGGCGCCGTAGCGGAGGCCGGTGAGCTCCTCGATCGTCTTGATGATGGGCTGGAAGACTTCGGTGTCGTAGACGCTGCGCTTGCCCTGCAGGATGGCGATGGTGCGCTCCACTCCCATGCCGGTGTCAACGCAGGTGCGCTTCAGGGGCTCGTAGGTGCCGTCGCCGGTTTTGTTGTACTGCATGAACACGTCGTTCCAGATCTCCAGGTACTTGCCGTCGGAGACGCCGGGGCGGCTTTCGGGGGTGCCGGGGATGCCGGTGTCGATGAACATCTCCGAGTCGGGGCCGCAGGGGCCGGTCTGGCCGGCGGGGCCCCACCAGTTGTCTTTGCGCCCCAGGTAGTGGATGCGCTCTTTGGGTATCCCTACTTCCTGCCAGGTTGTGGCGCTCTCGTCGTCCCGGGGGACGTCGTCGTCGCCGGCGAAGACGGTCACCGAGAGGCGGTCCGGGTCGATGCCCAGCCACTGGGGCGAGGTGAGAAATTCCCAGGACATGCGGATTGCCCCGTCCTTGAAGTAGTCTCCCAGGGACCAGTTGCCCAGCATCTCGAAGAAGGTGAGGTGGCTCTCGTCGCCTACTTCCTCGATGTCGCCGGTGCGGATGCACTTCTGGACGTTCACCAGGCGCTCACCGGCGGGGTGAGGTTCCCCCAGGATGTAGGGAACCAGGGGGTGCATCCCTGCGGTGGTAAAGAGGACGGTGGGGTCGTTTTCGGGGATGAGGGACTTCCCGGAGATCTCGGCGTGCTGGTGAGATCGGAAGAACTCAATGTACTTGCGGCGCAATTCCTGTGCTGTCATAGGGTGCCTATGATAGAAAAATGGGGCGGTGTGGTCAATCGAGGAAGCTGCAGGACCAGCGGTGACAGTAAGAAGAGTATGGAACACTCAGAGAATCTCTCTTCCCCCATCAGCGTAACATCAGATCTGGTATTCAAGTACATCTTCGGCAGTCGCAACAGCACGGGAATCCTACGTTCCTTCC
>SKHA01000202.1 GCA_007117185.1 Spirochaeta sp.
GGAGATCGATGTGCTCATTATTGAACGCATCGGCAAGGACATCAGTGGCGCGGGAATGGACCCCAACGTGGTCGGGCGAACAACGGCAGGTGTCCTGGACGGATACGACGGTCCGCGGATTTGTCGGATTGTGGTTACCGGAATTACTCCGGCAAGTCATGGGAACGCTATCGGAATCGGTCTGGCCGACTTCTGTACCGGCGGTCTGATCGACCAGCTCGATCGGGAGGCAACCTGGGCCAACGCGATCGCTTCAGGAAATCCCGAGAGCGGGCGCATTCCCGTTGTCATGGAAGACCTGGATCTGGCTGTTCGAGGGGCACTGCTCACCGCTGGAGTCAATGACTGGACTCAGGCACGGATCGTCCGCATAGCGGACACCCTCCACCTGGAGAAAATCCACGTATCACCGGCGCTTCTGCCAGAGATCGCGGCAAACCCGAATCTCAGCGAGTGGATTCCGATACAGTCAGAACCTCGGGGTTGAGGATATGCTCCGGACGCTCGCCTGAGAACACCGCGGTGATGCCCTCAATGACACACTCCCCCAGGGAACGCATGGAGTCTTCGGTATAGGAGGCGATGTGTGGAGAGCATTGGACAGTATCGAATGCAAGGAGGGGAGAGTTTCCCGGAGGCTCCGTCTCGAAGACGTCGGTGGCGTAGCCTCCGATGCGCTTCTTTTCCAGGGCGCGACAGATCGCGGCTTCGTCGACCACACTCCCTCGGGAGGTGTTGATGATCAGCGCATGGGGTTGCATCAGATCGATGGTCCGATCGGAGATGAGGCCGCGCGTTTCGTCGGTGAGGGGAATATTTATGCTGACAAAGTCCGAGCGCCCCAGTAGATCCTGTAACTCGGTTATCCGCGTGACTCCTGCTTCGGTAAAGAAATCCGCGTCCTGATAGGGGTCATACCCGATGCAGTGAATGCCGAACCCCCGGGCCCGCTCGGCGATGGCCCGACCGATTCTCCCGACTCCAATGATTCCCAGTGTCTTCCCGTGGACACCGGAACCGAGAAACCGTTCCCACCGTCCCTGCTGGACGCTCTGGTGGGCGGCAATGATCCTGCGGGTGAATGAGAGAAGGTGGGTCATTGCCAGGTCTGCCACCGGAATGTGGTTGGAGCCCGGAGCGGTGAGGACGGGGATACCTCGTCTGGTTGCTTCGGGGACGTTGATGTTGTCCACACCGACACCGTGTTTGACGATCACCTTCATGTCGGTGCAGCGACTCAGCGTCTCAACATCCACCGGAAAGGTGGATACCACCCACGCGTCGATGCGGGGAAGCAGTTCCCTGACCTCATCGAGGTCAGCGTTCTCTCCCTCGCGATACTCGTGGATGACGAAGCCATCGTTTTTCAGCACATCGAGATGCCGGGGATCGTTGCGGCCAAATGAGCGGGCTGATATCAGAAGATGTCGCTCCGGTGTGTCGGTCATGTCAAAGGCCCCTTCCATAAGATGTAAAAATACTACCGTATTCCCCTGTATCTGTCAAGAAAATCCGTATATGCCCCCAATATACCCCTGTTAAAGATTTTTCTTTACAAGACCGGAATCTTAATGTAATATTACTACATATTATGCCGTGTTGATGCGGTGAGACTACGAAGGAGGAATGGTATGAGAAACGATATCTGCAGGGTTCGGGGGATGGCGGCGGCGGCGGTGCTGCTGATGCTGTTTGCCACCACCAGTGTTTTTGCCGGTGGCAGTCGTGAGGCAGCGGAGACCGCTACCCGGGAATTAAAGATTGCCAACTTTTATGCCGCGGCGCATCCGGTCAACGTGGCGTTGCGCGACGTGTTTGCGCCGATGGTGGCGGAAGGCACAAACGGACGGTACGAGATCCAGGTCTTCGACAGTTCCAGCCTCGGAGCGGAACGTGAACTGACAGAAGGAGTTCAGCTGGGAACGATCGAGATGGGAGTGGCCGGCGGCTTGCTTTCGGCAACGTACCCGCGGATCGGTGCTCTGGAGCTGCCCTTCCTCTTTTCGGACTTCGAGCACGTCTGGCGCGTTTTTGACGGGGAAATCGGAGATGAAGTGGCAGAAGACTTCGCCGACGCGGGGTTGAAGGTACTGGCCTGGCTCGGGAACGGGTTTCGGGCGTTCTCCAACAGCGTTCGCCCGATCAACTCTGTGGCCGACGCCCGGGGAATCAAGATGCGCATGCCCGAGAATGACGTCTATATCAACACCGGTCGTGCCCTCGGGTTCGAGGTGGTGGCGATGGGCTTCGGCGAGGTGTACAACGCGATGGCCACTGGAGTTATCGACGGTCAGGACAACCCCCTGGCGACCGTCTTCGCATCGCGGTTCTTTGAGGTTCAGGACTACATCGCGATCTCCAACCACATCTTCAGCCACGGATCGATCGTGATGAACATGGACCTGTGGAACAGCCTCACCGCAGCGGATCAGCAGGTCTTTCAGCAGGCAGCTACCGAAGCGGCGGCGCTGCAGCGACGCCTTCTGGAAGAAGCAACTGACGAACTGATCGCCAATCTGGAAGCGGAAGGCATTCAGTTCAGCTACCCCGATGTTGCCGAGTTCCGCGCTGCAACCGAGTCGGTACGCAATGGTTTCGCCCGGAACTACGATTGGGCGCCGCGGTTCATCGAGACGATCCTCTCCCTGGACTGAGAACCGGCGAAGGTCTTTCCGGTTCACCGGTATTATGTAACGGACGGCGCCGATCTTTCGATCACCGGAGGGTCGGCGTCATTTTTATTCCGCAACACGATTTTGAGAGGTAGACTGAACCCATGGTGAACGCAATGAACAGAATCAACACGATCCTTGCCCGCGCGCTGGAACTGGTGGCGGCGTTGATTCTCCTGCAGATGGTTGTGCTGGTTTTCGGCAATGTGGTGGGTCGCTATTTCTTCTCCCGGGCGATCACCTGGGCGGACGAGATGGCGCGGTACTCCTTCGTGTGGCTCACCTTTATCGGAACGGCGCTGGGGGTCCATCGAGGCGCCCACATCGGGATGGACATCCTTACCGCAAACGTTTCAGAACGGGCCAGAGTGGTGTTGCGGATTGTCAGCCTGATGTTGATTCTCTTCTTTCTGGTAGCGTGGGTCCGCTGGGGGACCGATATGGCCCAGCGCAACAGGCGCTTCATCGCGTCGGCAACGGGCATTCCCCTCTCGTACGTCTATGGAATCGCTCCGGCGATGGCTGCCGTCATGATCCTGCAGCACGTTACGATGCTCATTGAGTCGGTTCGCGACCTTCTGCGGAGGAAAGCGTAATGCTCTTCTGGTTCCTCGGGATCTTCATTGTTCTCCTGGTGGTTGGCATCCCTGTGGCGTTCAGCCTCGGGGTGACCATGCTGATTCTGGTGATCACCCAGACGTCACTCTCGCAGATCATCGTTGCCCAGCAGCTGGTGATCGGCGCGGATAACTTCACCCTGATGGCGATTCCCTTTTTCATGCTTGCTGCCGAGTTCATGAGCGGCGGTGACA
>SKHA01000190.1 GCA_007117185.1 Spirochaeta sp.
AATCCACCCCCGCCAGGCGGTACTGCTCCGCCTCCCAGTCCATCTCCGGTTCCACGTAATCGGTTGTGCGGCATCGAAACATCGCCCGATACTACCGGAATGGAGTACCCGGGGGAAGGCAGGAATGAACCACTCCACCCCACCTGGACACGACCAATGTGTCAAAAAGACACACAACAGTAGGGATTTTTTGACCCTGTTTCGTTTTTACCCGCATCGGGTACTGCCGCCGGGGTTCCCTAACCCGTCTATTGGCGGATGTATGGCTGTCAGAGGTATATAACTGCTTACACAGTAAATAAATACGAATTTCTTCCGTGTACGTGGAAAAGTTGGCACGATTCCTGCTTAATAATACGCAGAAGAAGATGCAGGAACGATGGGGTATACAGAAGGCGCCGGTTCGGGCCTCAGCCCCGATCGAAAAACAACACCCTGCATCAAACCACACAGGAGGTGTGCAATGAATTACATGACTGTCCGTCGTCCCGTAGCAACCGTCAATCACGGTGCAACGTCGTTTGATCGTCTCTTTGATTCGATCTTCTCCACCATGCCCGGCTGGACCGGCAGCAAGTTCCCCGTGGATATCCGGTCCGAAGAGAACGAATACGTCATCGAAGCGGATCTGCCGGGTCTGCTGGAAGACAGAATCAATGTCCGCGTGGAGGACAACCTGCTGGTGATCGAGTCACAGACCGAAGAGGTGAAGGAAGAGGCTGCAGACAATTACATTGTCCGCGAGCGGGGAACCCGCGCCTTCTACCGCAGTTTTGCCCTTCCCAAGGATGCCGACCACGGCAAGATCGAAGGGACCTACCGCAACGGGGTTCTCACCGTAACGGTAGCCAAAAAGCCCGAGGCCAAGCCCCGGCAGATCAAGATCAGCCGCGGCTGACGAAAGGGCGCCCCTCCGGGGGCGCCTTTTTTTTCGCCTCCGGGACTCCCATCTCCCGGGCGATCGCCCTCATTGAGGGGAACCCTCCGGGACCGTAGAACAGACAGCGCATCCCCGCCGCGTGAGCTGCGGTGCGGCCATTCTCGGAATCTTCGATGACCAGGCACCCCCCGGGGGCTACCCCGAGACGCCGCGCTGCCTCCAGAAAGATTGCCGGGTCGGGTTTGCTCCTGGCTACCTCGTCACCGCTGACCTGGACGCGGAACAGCCCTTCCGTTTCGGTGACCTTCAGGGTGTCCCGGATCTGCTCCAGCGGCGCCGAGGAGGCCACCGCCAGGGGAACGCCCGTGGCGGCCAGGTGGCGGATCAGCTCCACCGCCCCTGGGACCTCCGGGACCCCTTCCCGTGCCGCCTGGCGGTACCGCTGCCGCTCCAGCTGTACCAGCTCATCTATCGGGCGGGGAAGCGGCCTGGTCTCCCCGATACGGCGCCACATGTCGGCGCTGCTCATCCCCAGAAACGTCTCGTGCTCCGCTGTGGCGATCTCAAGTCCCAGTTCCCGGAACAGCTGTCCCTCCACGCGGTAGTGCAGGGGCTCGCTGTCGATGATCACCCCGTCCATATCAAAAATCACTGCTGCTGCGTCCATGGCTCCAGGGTACCGCAGTTGACACGTACCTGTCCCCTGTCTAGTCTGTAGTGACGATGAACCTGAAGAAAGTACTGTCTCCTGCGGTGATGTTTGCCGAGCTTGCCGGCGACGACAAAGAGTCGGTGATCCGGGACATGGTGACCCGGCTGGCGCGGGCGCGGGGCGTGGAGTCCCAGCTTCCGGAGATGATCCGGGTCGTGCTGGAGCGGGAAGAGAAGGACTCCACCGGTCTTGAACACGGCATCGCCGTCCCCCACGGGAAAACTGACGCTGTTGCCTCGCTGGTAGCGGGGATCGGCCGGGTCTCTGAAGGGGTTGATTTCGCCTCCCGGGACGGAAAACCCACCCGGATCCTGGTGATGACCGTCTCTCCCGCGGCAACCAGTGGTCCGCACCTGCAGTTTCTCAGCGAGGTGGTCCGTCTGCTGAAGGATGAAGCCCAGCGGCAGGCGCTGCTGGACGCCCCCACGGCGGAGGCGATGTACAACGCGATGGTCCGGTGAGTTGAGGTAACAATGAGTCACGCAATGACGGTGCTGGTGCTGCAACTGGCGGTACTGACGCTGCTGGCCACCCTGATGGGTCACATCTTCCAGAAGCGGCTGCACCTGCCCAGGGTCCTGGGGGAGCTCTCGGCGGGGATGCTCGCCGGGCCGTTTCTCCTGGGTCGGCTCGTGTTACCTGGTCTGCACCAACCCCTCTTTCCCTTTGCAGACGCCGGAGTTCTCCCCGTTTCGGTGGAACTCTACGGCATCGCTGTGGTGGCCTCGATCATCCTCCTCTTTCTGGCGGGGCTGGAAACGGACCTGCCCACCTTCATGCGTTTTGCCGGTGTCGGCGGAACTGTCGGCATTGTCGGAGTGACTGTGAGTTTCCTCTTCGGGGCGGGGTCAGCGGTGCTCTTCCTGCCCTCGGTCCAGACGATCATGGATCCCCGGGCGCTCTTCCTGGGAACCCTCTCCACCGCAACCTCGGTGGGAATCACCGCCCGGATTCTCTCTGAACGGAAGAAGATGTCCTCTCCCGAGGGGGTGACAATCCTCGCCGCGGCGGTTCTTGACGACGTGATCGGCATCGTCCTGCTGGCGGTGGTTGTTGCCCTGGCGCGGGTACAGAACGGCGGGGTGGACTGGAGCCGGGTGGGGCTGGTGGCGGCGAAAGCGTTCGGGTTCTGGATCGCCGCGACGGTGATTGGCATTCTTGTCGCACCGCTGCTGGTACGCGGTCTCAAGCGGATGCAGTCCCTGGAGGTGATCGCCGGGGTCGCCTTCGCCCTGGCGCTGCTGCTGGCGGGGCTGGCCGAGACGGTGGGGCTGGCGATGATCATCGGTGCCTACGTGATGGGGCTCTCATTGAGTCCTACCGACGTGGCCGATCAGATTCGGGAGCGCCTGCACGGTCTGTATGCGTTTCTGGTGCCGGTCTTCTTCGCGGTGATGGGGTTGATGGTGGATTTTGCCGCCCTGCGGGGTGCTCTGGTCTTCGGTTTGATCTTCTCCGTGGTGGCGATCGCCGGGAAGGTGATCGGTTGCGGACTGCCTGCGCTTGCCCTGGGGTTCAACCTGCGCGGAGCCCTGCGCATCGGCGCGGGGATGCTTCCCCGGGGCGAGGTGACCCTGATCGTCGCCGGCATCGGTCTTTCCAGCGGGGTGATCGGGCCGGACCTCTTCGGGGTGGCAGTGATGACCCTGCTGGTGAGCAGCATCGTGGCCCCGCCGGTGTTGATCGCCAGCTTCAACGGGGGCAGCGGGTACCGCCGCGCCGAGAAGAGCGCTGCCGGTCCGGCGGCCCGGCAGGTACAGCTCACCCTGCCGTCGCTGAACGCCGCGGATTTTCTGCGCGGGCGGATCGTGGAGGCATTTCGATCTGAAGGATTCTACGTCTCCCGGGTGGACATGAACTCCCGGATCTACCGCATCCGCCAGGACGACGTGCACATTACCCTGGACCAGCGTGGGACGGTGATCAGCCTGAACACCGACGGGAAGAACGAACAGCTGGTGCGGCTGATCCTGCTGGAGGAGCTGGTCGAGCTCAGGGACCTTATCGCAGGGCTGCAGAAGATGGACGAATCCGGCCCCGGTGGCGGTGGACGGCTGGGAGACGATCTGGTGGGAGGGTTGTTTGACTGACGGATTTCGCCGACTCCGGCGGTATCGGCGACTGCTGCGGGGACCGGTGGGAGTCGCTCTGGGCGGTGGTGGCGCCCGGGGGATCGCCCACGCCGGTGTACTTGAGGTGATGGACCGGTATCCGGCGCTGCGCCCAAAGATCCTCGCCGGGTCGTCAGCCGGGTCGGTGATGGCGGTACTCTACGCCGCGGGGATCCCAGTCTCGGAGATCCGCACCTTTGCTTCCGAACTGGACTGGTTCTCCCACGTGGTACGCTTTTCCGATATTCTGGACTTGCGGGACGGCGGATTTGCCGGGCTCCTGCCGAATAACCGTCTGGGAGATGTGGTGAACCGCCGCATCGGCGGCCGGAGCTTTGACGACCTTCCCCGGGATGTGGCGGTGGTCGCCGCAGACATCCAGAATCGGCGACGGATCATCTTTACCAGCCGCCGGGCGGCGAGACGGATGAACCGCCGGGAGCTGGAGCGGTTCCTCCCGGTACCCCGGGGTGACCTGCCGGGAGCTGAGACGGTGGTGATCTCCAGCGTCAGCGACGTGGGCCTCGCGATCCGGGCCAGCTGTGCTGTCCCGGGGTTCTTCCGACCGGTGGAGGTGGCGGGAATGCTGCTGGTGGACGGCGGGGTGGTGGATCAGACCCCGGTGGACGTGGTCCGCGCCATGGGGGCCCGCTTTTCCATCGGCGTCAGCCTGGCGTTGTCCTTCATGCCCCAGAAGCTTGCCTCACCCACCCAGGCCCTCAGCGGGACGGTGGGGATGCTGGGTATCCAGCAGCTGCGCCGCAGCCTCGAGCTGGCAGATGTGGGCTTTCAGGTCTCGGGGATCGAAGCGCGCAGCCCGGTGAAACCGCACCAGCTGGACCTGATAGAAACGGCTGAACAGGATATGTTGAAACACCTGCGCCGCGCCCTTGGGGCGGGGCGGCTTCAGAAGCTGGCGTACACCAGCGGCGAAAACCATCGGAACGGGGAGTAAGATAATGGCGGAACACAATGACATGCAAACGATCGTTCTGGGAGGGGGGTGTTTCTGGTGCGTTGAGGCGCTCTACCGGCGCATTCCCGGGGTGACACACCTTGAATCGGGGTACGCCGGGGGGGAGGCGGAGAACCCCACCTACCAGGAGGTCTGCCGGGGTACCACCGGGCACGCCGAGGTGGTGCGGGTTACCTTCGATCCTCAGGTGGTTTCGCTGACACAGATCCTGGAGTTCTTCTGGCAGGCTCACGACCCCACCACGCTGAATCGCCAGGGGGCGGACGTGGGTACCCAATACCGCTCGATAATCTTGTACCTGAACGATGAACAGCGCCGGGCTGCCGAGGCCAGCCGCTCGGCGGCTCAAGGGGGTTTTTCCGACCCCATCGTCACGCAGATCGAACCGTTGGGCACGTTCTACTCTGCCGAGTCGTACCACCGGGACTACTACGAGCAGAACCCCGGGCAGGGGTACTGCCGGGTGGTGATCGCCCCCAAACTCGAGAAGCTGGGATTTGACAGTGCACCCCGACGGTGATTCCCAGGAGGGGCTCTTCTTCCGGAATGAACTGCCCCGGGAGGTTCTGCATCGACGTCTCCGTCCCCGGGAGGAAGACCAGCGGGACATGCGGGGGCCCTACTTCCGGGATACCACCGCGGTAATTCACTCCTATCCCTTCCGGCGGATGAAGCACAAAACCCAGGTCTTTTTTGCGCCGCGGAACGACCACATCTGCACACGGATAGAGCACGTCATGCACGTGGCGACCATCGCCGCCACCATCTGCCGCGCCCTGAGCCTGGACGGCGACCTGGCCTGGGCGATCGGCCTTGGCCACGACCTGGGTCATACCCCCTTCGGCCATCTGGGTGAGAAAATCCTCTCTCAACTGCGAGGTCTTGAGGGGTTCCGCCACGAGATCTACAGCCTCCGGGTGGTAGACCACCTGGCCAACCACGGGTCGGGGCTCAACCTGACCTACGCGGTGCGCGACGGGATCATCAACCACTGCGGTGAGAAGTTTGAACAGTCCCTGACGCCGGACCACACCGAGAAGGACCTCTCTGCGATTCGCCGCCGCGACCGGCTGCCTGCCACCTGGGAGGGGGTTGTGGTGCGTATGTCCGACAAGATCGCCTACCTTGGCCGGGATCTGGAGGACGCGATCCAGTTGGGGCTGGTCCGCTCCGAGGACATTCCGGAGGTGGGGCGGCGCGTCCTGGGGCGAAGCAACTCCGAGATCATCGACAGCCTCGTCAACGACCTGATTCGTACCTCCCTGGAGACGGGAACGGTTGGTTTTTCCGATGCCGTGTACCGTGCGTTCCTGGAGGTCAAGGAGTTCAACTACCAGCGCATCTACAACAACCCCAAGCTGACCGGATACCACCAGTACTTCCAGCGCATCCTTGAAACGCTCTTCGGTTACCTGCAGGGGCTCTTCGAACAGTTCGGACCGGAGGTGGAGCGGTACCAGCGGGAGGGGAACACCCTGGCGGCGCGCTTCGGCGACTACGTCGGCAAGATGCAGGGGTTCTACCTTCAGGAAGAGTCGCCACCGGAGCAGGTGGTTTTTGACTACATCGCCGGGATGACCGATGACTACGCCATCGAAAGCGTGGCGGAAATTATGGTACCCCGGCAGTTTTCCGCGCAGTTTGACACTATCCTCACCGAAGGGTTTTAGTCTGTCCATGACATCCGATTCACAGGAGGTTTCCGTGGAGGAACAGAAGATCTTTGCCAAGAAACCCCTCTCCCTGGTAAACGCCCTGAAAGGGGTGGGGGTAGGGGTCGCGAATATCATTCCCGGGGTCAGCGGCGGTACCATCGCTGTGGTGACCGGGTTGTACGACGAACTGGTAGACGCATTCGGGAACTTTTTCCGCAGCGAGGGGGGATGGAAGCGGAACCTCCTGTTCCTTGTGCCGGTGGTGGTGGGCATCCTGCTGGGCAATATCGCCTTTGCCCGCGTGGTGGGGTGGCTTCTCGATGCCGCCCCGGGGGCAACCACCTGGGGGTTCATCGGGCTGATTCTCGGTGGCGTTCCCTACCTGGTCCGACGGGCCGGAACGGGGCGCATCCGACTGCATCACCTGGCACTCTTTCTGCTGGGGTTTGCTCTGGTCCTCTGGATGGGACTTACCCCGCGTCCGGCGGCGTCACCACCGATCACCGAAATGACCGTTGCCACCGGGTTCCTCGTCTTCGGCGCCGCGTTTCTCGGCAGTATCGCCATGATCATACCCGGGGTAAGTGGCAGCTTTCTGCTCCTGCTCATCGGGATGTACAGCACCCTGCAAAACGCGTTCAGCACCCTGAACGTACCGGTAGTGGGAGTCTTTGTGGTAGGAACGATCGCCGGGGTAGTTCTGGTCTCCAAGGGGATCGCCGCGTTGCTCAGGAACTTTCACGGCAGTACCTACGTGGCGATCATCGGTCTGGTGGTGGGCAGCGCGGTGGCGCTGTACCCGGGGTTCGGAGCGGGTGGTCCCGTTGTCCTGGATCTCGCGGGATTCGCAATCGGCGCAACTCTGAGTCTTCTTCTGGGAACGGGTATGAAAGAGCGCCTGCTGAAAACGGTGGGTGCGCGATGAAACGGGTACTGCTGACCCTGGTGGGCGCGCTGGTGCTGGTTGGCGCAGGGGCGTACGGCGCCCTTGCCCTGACGGCGCGGCCGGTGCCGTACTTCCGTTTCTTCGATGCCCTTCCGCAGGATCGGGCGGTGGTGATAGCCCACCGCGGCGGAGCGGACCTGTGGCCGGAGAACACCCTGGAGGCGTTCACCGGAGCGATGGCTCTGGGCGCGGACGTCCTGGAGATGGACGTCTTCTTCTCTGCCGATGGCATACCGGTGGTGATTCACGACGAGACGATCGACCGCACCACCTCCGGCAGTGGCGCGGTAGGCAGCTACACGGTGGAGCAGTTGCAGGCTTTTGACGCGGCGGTTGAGCACCCTGATCTTCGCGGGTCGGGGATCTACATTCCTACCCTGGAAGAGGTGTTTGCGGCGTTTCCCGGTGTCCCGATGATCGTCGACGCCAAGGAGCCCGACCCGGCGCTGGCGCAGGCGATGATCGATCTGGTGGTACAGTACGAGCGGGTGGACCTGACGATTCTGGCCAGTTTTCACCACGATATCCTGGTGTACATCCGGCAGACAGACCCGCGCATCGCCACGCACCTCTCGGAACGGGAGATCGTGCCCTTACTGATCGGCAGCTGGCTCTTCTCAGGGCACCTCTTTTCGCCTCCGGCCCCGGCGCTGCTGGTGCCGCCCCGCAGCGGCATTCTGCCGGTCACCACCCGGCGGTTTATCACCGCCGCCCGCGGTCGAGGCCTGTTTATCGGTGCCTGGACGATCAACGAGCCCGAACAGATGGCAGCACTCCTGGATCGGGGGGTTCACGGTCTGGTGACGGATCGGCCGGATCTGGCGGTCTCGCAGGTTCAGGACCGGCGGTGACCACCGGTGGGGCCGACGCGGAACAGCGCCGCCACCGCCGCCAGAATCACCGCGCCGATCATCGCCGCCAGAAAAATCCGACCCACCCCGATGAGGCTGTTGGCGATCTCCGGGTTCACCAGATAGTGCACCCCCAGACTTACCATAATCGCTCCCCCGGCCAGCTTGACCGTCCGGGCCTCTCTCTCGGCGAAGGCAACCCGTCCGAGAGTCACCAGCGCCACCAGGATGATAACGATCTCGATCAACAGATAGACAAACAGGTACAGGAGCAGCAGCCCCCAGAACGGGAGCGTTCCCGGTGCTGCCGCCGCCACCACGTACTGCGACCACAGTACGGGAAAGCCGGCGGTACAAGGCAGCTCCACCACCGCCACCGCCGCCGCGAAGAGCGCCGTGGCGGCTATCAGCCCGGAGGTTGATCCGGTAGCGCTCTGAACGTTGCGTGTGCCCGCGGCGATTGGTCTCTTGAAGCGCTCGGGGATGGTCAGCGAAAACCCCCGCTTGAAAAAGAGATAGTCCTTGGCGTTGATCAGCCCCATGGTGATCGCCAGGATGGCCACGATCCAGCGGACCGGCCCGCTCACCCCGGCGATCATAAAGACGTTGAGCATCCCCAGGATGAACAGCCCGTAGATACCTGCGGTGACCGCCAGAAACACCGCTCCTACCAGCAGAATCTTCCGGCGCGAGCGGGTGTGGACGATCAGCCCCAGCAGCAACGTCAGGACCCACAGCGAGCAGGGGTTGAACCCGTCAACAAAAGCGATGGCTACCGTCATCACCACCGCCGGGAGAGAATCCAGCGCCAGGGTGCTGCCAAAGGGGAGGGTGAGGGTTTGCGGTGGCGCCGGGGCGGTCCCGCTGGCAGGACCATCAGGATCTGCTCCCTCCATCGCGGCAGCGATCGTTCCTTCCAGGTCCCGGGAGAGCTACGGCGAGAAGCCGATCCAGTGGCGGTCACCAAAAAAGAACTGGGGCACTCCGGTACTGTTGGTCCCGTAGTGGACCAGGTGCTCCCGAAAGAGGTCGTGGTGCTGTCGCGACTCAAACAGCTCGTACCGCTCAACCACCAGCCGGGGATAGCGCCGCTCCAGCTCGTCCAGCAATGGCTTGGCCTGCTCGCAGTAGGGGCAGCCCACCCCCCAGAAGAAGCGCAGTACCCCCTCCTGGCCGGGTGCGCCGGTGCTCACCACGTCTCCCCGCTGGGTGAGGGATGCCTGGCGGTTGAATGGGCGGAACGCGCCCTCCCCAAGGAGGTACTGCACCTCCAGCAGCAGCTGCTGCTCGATGGCGTAGTTGCCCTGGTAGGCGTTGTTGCCCACCAGGAGCACCGGCGCGGTGAGGTAGGGCAGCCCCAACGCGGCCAGCTGCGCTTCCGCCTCGTTTCGCACCTCCCGGTAGAGGATGTCCTTCGCGGTCACCTCGAAGGTTACGTCGAACCGCTCCTGCAGCTCCGGCAGAACCCGGTCCTGGATGATGTCGCAATGCATGCAGCTGATATCACCGTAGTAGCCTACCGGAATAACCACTGCCTCGTGGGCTGCTACCACCGCCGCCGGACCCCGGGCGATCAGGAACGCTACCGCGAGTACCGACAGCACCGCCCGTATCCACCCGCGCACACTGTTTACCAGGTACAGCGTCTTCTTCCCGCTGTTCATCTCACGTATCTCCTCCAGGGCAATAGCTTCCTCCTTGACCCGGTCGCCTTGGGCCTCCAAAAGGTGCGCCCGAAACACCCCCGGCAGGAGGCCGCACCGCAGGGGCGGCGTCACCATGGACCCGTCCTCCCGCTCCAGAACCAGCGAAGCGGTGCACGTTTCCGTTACCTCCCCTGCCTGGTTCCAGAGGATCACATCGTCCACATCGCGATGCTCCTCCAGGAAGGATTGATAGATGTACCGTTCCGTTGTCTTGTGGTGGACCCAGACTGACGAAGTATCTACAGGACGGGAAGCCAGCGCAACCCGCCGGGTGGGAAGCCCTTCAGCGTTCTCCAGGGGGAACGCCTGGGTCTGCCAGCTCCCGTCGCGGTGCACCAGCAGACGTACCCGCCAGTCCGTCTCGCCCTTCGGCACCGTTGCGCACAGGTGCCGGTGCAGCGCCTCGTGGCTGGCCACCTCCGGGGGGACTTCCCGCTGAAAATACTGTGCTGAGTCCTGCAGTCGCCGCAGGTGCCCGTCCCAGAGGGCCACGCCGCCGCCCCGATTCCATCGCATCGTCTCCAGCAGGGCGAAGGGTCGCTGCGGGGCGTTCAGAATTGATGCCTTGAGGGCACACTCGGCGTATTCCCCAGCGGCGTCGGAATCCCAGAGAATGCCGCTGCCCACCCCGAACACCGCTGTACCATCGCTGTTGTCCAGCACCACCGTCCGTATCGCCACGGAGAAGCGCATCTCCTGTCCCGGTGAGATTACCCCGATCGCTCCAGTGTAGACCCCCCGGGGGCTCTCCTCCAGCTCGGCGATGATCTCCATGGTACGTTTCTTGGGAGCGCCGGTTATGCTGGCGCAGGGAAACGTCTCGGTGACCACCCCCGCCAGGGACGCAAAGGTCTGGGCCTGCACCCGGGAGACCATCTGCAGGACCCGGGGGTAGCGCTCTACCGTGAACAGCTCCGGCACCCGGACCGTTCCGATCTCGGCGATCCGGCCCAGGTCGTTGCGGATCATGTCGGTGATCATCAGGTTCTCCGCCCGCTCCTTGGCTGATTCCTGCAGCCCCTGTATCGCCGCATCGTCGGCGGCGCTGGTAAGGCCCCGCGGGGCGGTGCCCTTCATGGGCAGGGAGGTGATCTGCGATCCCTGACGCTGGAGATAGAGCTCCGGTGACGCCGACAGAATACAGACCCCGTTCTCCAGTTCCAGATACGCGCTGTACAGCCCGTCCTGACTTCGACAGATGTCCGAGAAAAAGTGCAGGGCAGATCCGCTGAAGCGGGCGGTCATGGGAAAGGTGAAGTTGACCTGGTAGGTGTCACCGGCAGCCAGGTATTCCCGGATTCGCTGTACCCGCTGCCGATACGCTTCTACCGAGAGCGACGGGGTCCAGGGGGTACAGGAGTACTGGGGCCCGCCCCCGTTCTCCCTGCTATGCGGCGGTAATGGCTCCCAGGGCGTCACCTGGTTGAACGTGGCGAACGCGATCACCGGCACCGGCTGTCCCGGGGGAGGAGACGTCGGTACCTGGTACCCCAGCGCGGCGGCGGCATCGTAACTGATGAATCCGACCGCATCCTCTCCCGCTTCCTCGACGCGGTTCTCGATCTCGTCCAGGGCGGTGATCATCTGCTCTCTGGTGAGGTCCGCCGGCCAGAGGGTGCGGGACCACCGGGGGTTGAGGTACTCCCGCCAGCTGTCACGGTCCGTGCGTATAATGGCCCGACGGATCATATGACCTCAGATAAGCTCGCTGGTTACGGGGATGCCCGCCTTGAGAGCGGTTGACTTGATCGCCGCTACCTGATCGTTCAGGTGATCCAGCTGAACAACCACGTGATAGTGCCGGAACAACCATACCGGTTTCAGGAGCCACCGCAGTATGGTGGGGGCGCGCCGACGAACCTGATCAGGATGTTCAAGTTGCAGGGCGACCATGGGGTTCTCCAGCGTGGCGAAGATGCGCAGTTCCTGGATCTCACTGAACTCGACTAACCCCAGGGTGAGCGCCGGGTCGAGAATAACGAAGCCCTTCTCCACAATCTGCATCACCGGTATCCGCTTTGCTGACCGGCTCCAGGCGTAGAGAAACAGCAGAAAAAATCCGGCTACTCCGGCCACGGGCACCGCCGGGAGCCCCGACCTGCGTACCATCACCAGCGCCGACAGTACGCATGCTCCCAGCGAGACTGTTGCCAGTATGCGGTAGCCCCGGGAAAAACCGTAAACCGACGTCGCATCTCGCATTTGTCCCAGCATACCGCTGTGCTACAGGGTGTGCAACCGAGATGTGTCACACCTGGTCACACCGGAGTGTTGTCCCTTTTGCCGGGATTTCGTAATCTTTGAGGCCGATGAAAATACCGGGTCGCGTGATAACTGTTGTTCTCGTTGTGCTGGCTGTTCTCGCCGTGGTGACTGCCGCCGGCGCGTACCTGGCGGTGCGCCACTTCCTCTATACCCCCGTTGCCGCCCCTCTGCCTGGTGAAGAGCCGGAGGAGGTGCTGCTGGAGATCATCCCCGGGGAAAGCTTGCGGGGAGTCGCCGCATCTATTGCCTCGGTAGGGCTGGCCCGGGATGCCCGGGCGCTGGAGTACTACGCCCGGTACCGGGGGCTGCAGGCGCGCCTGCAGGCGGGGCGCTACGTCCTCTCCCGGGACCTCTCACCGGTGGAGGTGCTGCAGCGCATCGTCAGCGGCGACGCTGTCTTTGAGGAGATCAGGGTCACCATTCCGGAAGGGTGGAGCGCCAACGAGATCGCCATGCATATGGAGGAGATCCAGCTCTTTCCGGCGGAACAGTTCCGGGAAGCCCTGGTGATGCAGGACGCCTACCGGGACCTGCCGTTTCTGCAGGAGCTGGAGGACGACACCATTCTGGACGGCTATCTCTTTCCCGATA
>SKHA01000021.1 GCA_007117185.1 Spirochaeta sp.
CACCTGTTTCTGCGGCAGCGGTAAGCTGTACCGGAACTGCCACGGGACGCCGCACCAGTAGCGTGAACCTCCCCCGGGGCTTCCCCGTCTCGGGTGTTTCCCGTCACGGTGGCCTCCCGCAATCGGGGACGCTCTGTTTTCCACTTACGCTGTCACCTGCTATACTGGTCTGCGTATTTGTAAGTCGAACACGTTGCATGTTGAGGTGAACCGATATGGCACCGGCGCCAACACCGGAAATTTTCTCAGAGGCGGTCAAAGACGTTCGCGGGCAACTGGGGCTCAGCCAGAAAGGGCTGGACCGATGAATAAAAAACAGCTTTCCGAGCGCGATATCTGCACGAAGTACATAACGCCCGCTCTGGAGAATGCCGGTTGGGATCTCACCACCCAGGTCCGTGAAGAGTTTCCCCTCACCAGGGGACGTATCATCGTGCGTGGCAAGCTGCATACCCGAGCCCGGCACAAGCGCGCCGATTATGTTCTGTTTTACAAGCCGAATATCCCTATTGCGGTAATCGAAGCCAAGGACAACAACCACACTGTCGGCGATGGCATGCAACAGGCGTTGGGTTACGCCGACATGCTGCACGTGCCGTTTGTGTTCAGCTCCAACGGCGATGGATTCCTGTTTCACAACAGAATTGCCGCCGACGTGACGGATGACGGTATTGTGGAGCGTGAACTTGCGCTCCACCAGTTCCCCGATGCGGAAACACTCTGGCAATGGTGGACGCAATACCGTGGCCTGGACGATAAGCAGAACGCACTGGTAACACAGGATTATTTCAGCGACGGCAGCGATAAGACTCCGCGGTATTACCAGCTGCTGGCAATCAACAAGACAATCGAGGCGATAGCCCGGGGCCGGAATCGCATCCTGCTGGTGATGGCGACCGGCACCGGCAAAACCTTTACCGCGTTCCAGATCATCTGGCGGCTGTGGAAGTCCAGGGCAAAAAAACGCATCCTGTTCCTTGCGGATCGCAACATTCTGGTCGACCAGACGATGACCAACGATTTCAAGCCCTTCGGTTCGGCCATGACCAAGATCCAGAAGCGGCAGGCCAACAAGTCCTACGAGATTTATCTTTCTCTCTATCAGGCCGTCACCGGCAACGAGGAAGAGAAAAACATCTACCGGCAGTTTAGCTCCGACTTTTTCGATCTCATCATCATTGATGAGTGCCATCGGGGCAGCGCCGCCGCCGATTCCGCCTGGCGTGAGATTCTCGAATATTTCACCTCCGCCACCCAGATCGGCCTTACCGCGACGCCCAGGGAGACCAAAGAAATCTCCAACATCGACTACTTTGGCGACCCCATCTACACCTACAGCCTCCGGCAGGGAATCGACGACGGCTTTCTGGCGCCCTACAAAGTGGTGCGCATCGATCTCGACCGGGACTTGACGGGATGGCGACCAGACAAGGGCATGATCGACAAGTACGGCCACGAGGTCGAGGACCGTATCTACAACCAGAAGGACTTCGACCGGACCCTGGTCCTGGAACAGCGCACCCGGTTGGTGGCACAGAACAGCAAGTACGTCATGCGCATTACCGGCGACAACGAGGAAGGTAAGGCCGCCGTGGTGCTGCCGGACGGCTTTCTCTTTGGCGAAGGTACCAAAACCAACCTCAAGCGCGAGTTGCTGGAAGAGTTCAATCTGCACACCATCGTGCGCCTGCCCAAGGGGGTATTCAGCCCCTACACCAGCATCGCCACCAACATCCTCTTCTTCGAAAAGGGAGGGCCAACAGAGGAGGTCTGGTTCTTCACGCACCCGTATCCAGACGGGTACAAGTCCTACTCCCGCTCCAAGCCCCTGACAATCGCGGAGTTTGATCGCGAAAAAGGCTGGTGGGGCGGCGCCGAACGCACCGGTCGCAAGACCACCGAGCACGCATGGAAGGTCTCGGCCGGGGAGCTGGCGGAGCGCAACTACAATCTGGACTGCAAGAACCCCCACGAGGTGGAGGTCAACCACCGGGACCCGCAAGAGCTGATGGTCGAGTACAAGGGGATCGTGAAGCAGCTGGATGCGGCGCAGCAGGCGCTCAAGTCCGAGTTGATGGCTTGTCTGGGGGGCAAGGCATGAGCAGGAAGCAAAAACCCGACAAGGAAGTCTCGATCGTTCGCTCTTCGGCGGCGGAATACCTGACCTTTGTCGCCGCAAGCGGCAGCGGTGGTGTCGAAGCGGTCTACGCCGATGAAAGCATCTGGTTGACTCAGAAGATGATGGCCACGCTCTACGACGTGAACGTGCGCACGGTGAATGAACACCTGAAAAGAATCTTTGCCGACAGCGAGTTGCAGGAAGATTCAGTTATCCGGAAATTCCGGATAACTGCCGCCGACGGCAAGAGCTACAACACCCTGCACTACAAACTCCCCGCCATCATTGCCGTGGGCTACAAGGTCAACTCCGAACGGGCCGTGCAGTTTCGCAAATGGGCCACCACCGTCATCGATGAGTACACCATCAAGGCCTACGTCATGGATGACGAACGCATCAAAAGCGGCGGCTCCATCCTGACGGAACAGTATTTCGAAGAACAGTTGCAGCGCGTTCGGGAAATTCGACTCTCGGAACGCAAGTTCTACCAGAAGATCACCGACATCTACGCCACCGCCATCGACTACGACGTTACCGCCCAGGCCACCAAGCGCTTTTTCGCCACCGTGCAGAACAAGCTGCACTGGGCCATCCACGGGCAGACGGCGGCGGAGGTGATCGTCAACCGTGCCGATGCCGAGAAGCAGCACATGGGCCTGACCACCTGGAAAGACGCGCCGCGTGGAAAAATCCAGAAGTTCGATGTCAGCGTGGCCAAGAACTACCTGACCGAAGACGAAATGGCGCAACTGTCGCGACTGGTGAACGCCTACCTGGATGTAGCAGAGGACATGGCCCTGCGCAAGATGCCCATGACCATGCAGGACTGGGAAAACCGCCTCACCCGCTTCATCGCCGCCACCGACCGGGAAATTCTGCAGGATGCAGGCAAGGTCACAGCGGAGATCGCCCGGGCCCACGCCGAAAGCGAGTTCGAGAAATACCGCGTTGTGCAGGACCAACTGTTTGAAAGCGACTTCGACCGGATGCTCAAGCAGATCGAGGCCATTCAGAAACCAGGGGGTGGCGATGAATAACCAAACCGCCCAACTGCTGGAACAGCACTTCGACACCGCCTTTGCCGCGCCGGAGGGCCTCCCCAAGCTGCGCGCGCTGATCCTGACGCTCGCCATGCAGGGCAAGTTGGTGGATCAAGACCCCAACGACTTGCCGGCCCGGGAACTCCTGAAAGAAATCGAGGCCGAAAAACAACGCCTGGTGAAGGCGGGCAAAATCCGGAAACCCAAACCCCTGCCGCCCATCAAGCCGGAGGAACTGCCCTATGATCTGCCAGAGGGATGGGAGTGGGTGAGGTTGGGAGATATTGGAATCTGGAAATCCGGAACAACCCCAAGTCGTTCTA
>SKHA01000109.1 GCA_007117185.1 Spirochaeta sp.
AGGAAGACCGCCGCTTTCTGGCGTCCTGAGAGGTCTTTTCGGGAGCGGCGTCCGCTTCCCGTTGTGGGGGCTGCCGCCGGAGCGATGCCGCCGGACTGTGCCTGCTTCGCCATATGCTACTCCTCCGCCAGCCAGGTTCTGATCAGCTGGGCCACATCCTGAGGGTGCTCCCTGGCCACGTTGATTGCCATCTCCTCCAGCTCCATCCGGGCCCGTTCTTCCACGGACATCTCCACCTCGGCGCTCTCCTCCTCGGCACTTCGCAGCGCTGCTTCGCGCATCGCCTGGTGCTGACGGGCCAGCTCCTCTTCACGGAGACGGCGTCGGCGCTCGATCTCCCGGGAAATGAGCCGGAAAACGATGAACGAGACCAGCAGTACCGCAATTCCCAGCAGCACGTACAGCACGATCATCTGGATCTGCCGCTGCCGGCGGTACCGCTCATCCTCCTGCTGAAACTGGGCGCTGCGGTCAAACTGGAGGTGCCTGACGCTCACCGCGTCGCCGCGGAGCTGGTTGAACCCGATAGCGTGCTCCACCAGCTCACGGGCGGCAGCGAGTTCGTCGGCGCTTACCGGGGCATAGGTACGAAGGATACTCCCGTCCGGGTTCAGTTCAACTTCACCACGGTCATTGTACGTCCATCGCCAGGTCCCATCAATCGCCACGCTGGCGGTGATGCGTTCGATGGTGGGGCTCTTCTCCTCCATCGTTCGACGGCTGTTGACCTCGTGGTTCACCCGGTCTTCCTCGTTGTTCCACCGGCCCACCAGCCCTTCCAGGTCGCGATACGCCGGTGGTGTCTGACCTTCCATGCCAGGAGGTCCCTGGGGGTTGAATCCGGTACCCTCGTAGTTCTCCCTGATGCGTTCGATGGAACGGGGGATGGAGAGGACAAACTCCGTCTCATCGAAGGGGGTTCGCGGGTTGTTCGGGACGGTGATGATGGGAAAGAACTCTTCAGTCTCCTCGGTGCGTTTGCCCATATCCATATCCACGTTGATGTTCACCACCTGGACGCGGCTGGGTCCGAAGATCTCCGCCAGAGCCGAGACGATCGCCTGGCGGTACTGGGTCTCCTGTTCGCGCACGATCGCCAGTTCCCGGCGGGTGAGCTCCAGCCGGTCAAACCCCTGCAGGTTCTCGAAGTTGTTCAGGGTCACCCCGGAAGGATCGGTAATGGTGATGTGCTCTGCCTGGAGCCCCTCCACGGCGAAACGAATCAGCTTCTCGATACCCTCGATCTTGGCGCGGTTTTCCCGGATATCGCTGCCGGGTTTGGGGGTCAGAATGACCGACGCGGTCACCGGGTTCTGGTCTGAGGAGAAGAGAGTCCGCTCGGGCATCACGATGGTGACGCTGGCGGCGTCCACGTCGCTCAGGGCGGTGATGTGCTGTTCCAGCTGTCGGGTGATGCTGCGGCGCAGGTTCACGTTGCGTTCAAAGTCCGTCAGGGTCCAGCGCTCGATATCGAAGAGCTCCCAGGGGTCAGTTCCGCTGGGAATCAGATCCTCCCTGGTGAGAATGGAGCGCATCCGCTGAGCGGTACGCTGGTCATCCATGAGGATCCGACTGTCTCCGGTGATGGTGTAACTCACCCCCTCCTGATCCAGGCGCGCGGCGATATCATTGAGCTGTTGCGGATCAGTGATCGGCCTGCTCAGCAGAGGGACCTGTGACGGAGCCGCACTGAAGACCACCAGCATCACCAGAGCAACAACCGCAACCAGGACTATCCCGCCCAGCATCAGTTTCTGAGCAGTCTGCCAGGACCCCCAGAGGCTGGAGATCCGCTCTTTCAGACGTGTGAACCATTCGTTCATGTTCCCCTCCCAAGGTACATCAATCCGTTGCCGAACCTGCGCCGCTGCCGATCAGCCAGGTCCGGACCTTCTTTCTTCCCGCGGTTAACGCAGGTTGGTAATATCCCGGTACGCTTGTATCACCCGATCGACAACGTTCCGGGTGATACTCAATGACGTATTGGCCTTTGCTGCCGCAATTGTCAGGTCGTGAGCTTCCACACTTTCCGGGGCGATGATCGACTGTACGGAGAGTGCCTCGTGGGACCGCTGCAGGCCGTTTACCTCATTCAACGAGTTGATCAGAGCCTGCTGAAACCCTCCCTCACCGGTGCGCTCCGGCAGCGGTTCGTACCGCCCGGGCAGGTGATTCGGGTGCGTCCGCAGAATCTGCATCTGGTTTCCCGTTACATCCATTCGTTCAAACAGGTTCATACGCTATCTTCCTTTTCCTTACCGGCCGATGTCCAGAGCACGCATGAACATCGTCCGCGCGCCGTTCACTACCGCCACATTGGCCTCGTAAGCCCGGGCCGCGTCTATCAGGTCAACCATCTCGCTCACAACGGAGACGTTGGGAAACTCCACGTAACCCGCCCGGGGGCCGCTCTGGATCGCGTCGGGGTGGGTGGGGTCCCAGACAAGGCGCAGCTCGCTGTCCCGGTCCGGCTCCACCTCGGTCACCCGTACTCCCCGGCCCACACCGTTGTCCAGGGGACGCGGAACAAAGGGGCTGCGCCAGTCCGGTCCATCCGTCCGGGGTCGCAGAACCACCCGGCTGCGCCGGAAGGGACCGCCCTCGGCGGTACGGGTTGTGTTGGCGTTGGCGATGTTGTCAGCGATCACGTCCTGACGCAATCGCTGTGCCGTCAACCCCGTGGCGGCTATGTTGATGCTGGAAAACAGTCCCATATGCTATCTCTCCTCAGGTCCTATCGCAGAACCAGGTTGATCCGGGCGAAGGAGTCCGCCACGGAACGGGTCATCATCTGGTACATCAGCTGATTATTCAGCAGATCCATCGACTCCACCTCCATATCAACGTTGTTGCCGTTGTTTTTGGCGGTTGTCATGAAATCCAGCACCCGTCGGGGACGGACATCCCGATAGTCCATGGGCTGATGGAAGGGGATGTGGCGCTCGTTGGTCAATCGCTCCTGAAATCGGGGCGTCCGGGTGGAGCTCTGAATCGCATCGCGCAGCCGGGACTCGAAGTTTACGTCGCTGCGCTTGAAGTTCGGCGTATTTGCGTTGGCGATGTTGTTGGCGATGACGTTCTGCCGCAGCAGGCTCACGTCCATGGTGCGCTGCAGAATATCTACCTGTCGGCCAAAGCTCGTTCTGTCAAACATTCAGGTTCTCCTCTTGTATCGTTATCGGTCGTTCCGACAACCTCTCTTTAGCGATCCCCCTCACCGATTTCACAGGATGTACCTGCTCAGGTCCTGATCCTGGACGATCTCCGCCAGGCGCTCCGTCACGTACTCCGGGGTCACCGTGATGGTCTGTCCCGAAAGGTCAGGCGCGTTAAAGGAGACGTCTTCCAGCAGAAGCTCCATTATGGTGTGCAGTCGACGGGCGCCGATGTTTTCGGAGCGGCTGTTTACCTCCGCGGCGATACGCGAGAGGTCCCGGATCGCCTCCTCCTCGAAGATGAGGGTTACCCCCTCGGTAGCC
>SKHA01000184.1 GCA_007117185.1 Spirochaeta sp.
CTACAAGGAACTGGCCAAGATCACCGCCGACTTCGTGATCCTCGACCTGGGTTCCGGCACCACCTACAACACCATCGATTTCTTTCTCACCTCCACCGCGGGGCTGGTGGTAACCACCCCGGACACCACAGCGATTCTCAACGCGTATTCTTTTTTGAAAGGCAGCATGTTTCGCCTGCTGCAGCGCAGCTTCCCCGGCAAGAGCGAGGAACGCGCTCTGGTGAACACCTTCATTCAGGAGAAGGTTGAGGGAGAAGACCGGGACATCCAGATGCTGGTGGATCTTCTGCGACAGCACAATCAGGAGAGCGGCGCCGCGGCGCAGGCAGCCCTGGAGGGGTTCCGCCCGCGGATCGTGATGAACATGGGTCGCACCGCCCAGGACATTCAGCTGGGGGGCCGTCTACGCCAGGTGGTTCGCAGCAACCTCAAGACGGATATGGAGTTTCTCGCCTACCTTCCCATGGACGATATGGCCTCCCGCAGCCCCCTGGAACGCAGCCCCACCCTCCTGCGGTATCCCCAGATCCCCTACTCCCAGGCGGTGATGAAGTGCGCCGTCCGGCTGATCTCAGAGCCGGTCCCGAAGCAGCCGCGCCTCTTCGATGAAGATCAGGACCTGCGCGCCCTTGCCGACGATTTCGACGGCGAAAGCTGACGGGGCCTTCGCCCCGGCCCCGGCCACCCCCCTGCCATAGCCCCGCCCCTACCCACGGCGGGGCCCCTCCGGTACACTGCACCCCTCAATGAAGCACCTCCTGGAGAAACTCAACCCTGAACAACGAGAAGCGGTCACCTGCATAGAAGGCCCCCTGCTGATCATAGCCGGCGCCGGCAGCGGCAAGACCGGTGTCATCACCACCCGCATCGCCTGGATGATCGAACAGGGAATCGACCCCGAATCGATCCTGGCGATGACCTTCACCAACAAAGCTGCCGGGGAGATGGTGGAACGGGTCAAAGAACTGCTGGAGGCCACGGGAGACCCCCGGGCCGGCGGGAAAGTGGCCCGAAGCCTGACCATCAGCACCTTCCACGCCTTCGGACTGGCGGTGCTGCGCCGCTACGGCCGCCACCTGGGCTACCGGCCCAACTTCACCGTCTACGACACTGGCGACCAGATCGCCCTCCTGAAGGAAGCGGCCCGGGAGCTGAACCAGGACCCGGCCGACCTGGATATCTACCAGATCCTGCAGCTGTTCTCCGGCGTCAAGACGGAGCGGGTCAAATGGAGCGACGAGCGCTGGTACACCCTGGCAGACGGCCAGGGAATCTCCCTCTTCCAGGACCTGTACCGCAGCTACCACAAGCACCTGATCACCTTCAACGCAGTGGACTTCGACGACCTTATCGTCCAGCCCCTGACGCTGCTCAGGGAACACCCCTCGGTCCGCGCCCACTACACCGATCGCTTCCGCTACATCATGGTGGACGAGTTTCAGGACACCAGCACCCAGCAGTACCGCCTGCTGTACCAGCTGGGCCACCAATGGCAGAACGTGTGCGTTGTCGGCGACGATGACCAGTCGATCTACAGCTGGCGCGGGGCGGACTACTCCAACATCGAGAGCTTCGAGCGGGACTTCCCCGCGGTGAAGGAGATCAAGCTGGAACGTAACTACCGCTCCACCGGAGGGATCCTCTCGGCGGCCAACGCGGTGATCGCCAACAACACCAACCGCAAGATCAAGGAGCTGTGGACCCAGCTTGAGAGCGGCCACCTGGTGGAGCTCTCCTTCCCCGACGACGACAGCGAGGAAGCCCAGTTCATCGCCCAGAAGATCAAGATCCTCGCCTACCAGACCGGTCGGCGCTACGACACCTTCGGCATCCTCTTCAGGACCAACAGCCAGGCCCGGGTGCTGGAGGAGGCGCTGCTTGAGGCGGACATCGACTACCACATCTCCGGGGGGCAGAGCTTCTTCCAGCGCAAGGAGATCAAGGACATCACCGGGTATCTGCGGGTAATCCTCAACCCCGACGACAACGTCAACCTCCTGCGAACGATCAACACCCCCCGGCGCGGCATCGGCCGCAAGACGGTGGACCACCTCCACACCATCGCCGACGAGCGGCACATCTCCCTCTTTTCGGCGATCTCTCTGGTGGCCCACGGGGAGGTAGAGCATCCCCTCAGCCGCACCGCCCGTCAGGCCCTCGAGGACTACGTTGCCCTCATTGACGATTACGCCACCCGCTTCGAGGAGAGCCAGCACCTTGCCGCCACCACCGAGCGCCTGGTCACGGAGATCAACTACTGGGGGTACCTGGTGCAGGAATACCAGTCCAGCGACCGGGCAGCCAAAGCCAAGTGGAAGAACATCGGGTTTCTCTTCAAGTCCATCGACCGCTACGAGACCCGGGCGGAGGTAAACGAACCGACGCTGCAGGGGTTTCTGAACCGCATCAGCCTGCAGACCCGGGACGAACTTTCCGACGAGGAAGCCGCCGGCAAGGTCAACCTGATGACGATCCACGCCGCCAAGGGGCTGGAGTTCGAGACAGTCTTTCTTGCGGGGGTTGAGGAAGGGATCATTCCCCACCAGCGCGCGGTTGAGGAGAGCGGCGGCAACCTGGAGGAGGAGCGGCGCCTGTTTTACGTGGCCATAACCCGTGCCCGGGAGCAGCTGTACATGACCAGCTGCCGCCGCAGGCAGATGCAGAACGAGATGGTGGACGCGGTGCCCTCACCGTTTATTCAGGAGATCCCGCCGGAACTGCTGGTCAAGACCAGCACCGACCCCGCAGCGGGGGTCGAGGTCCCCGAGGACCCCTTCGCCGCGCTGAAGGCACAGTTCGCCGACTGAAGCTGAAGCTGAAGCTGGGGCTGGTCCGCGGCGGCGCCTACTGGACCGTCACTGAGGTGAGGGTATCGCCACCTTCAATCGCATCCACCACGTCCGCGCCAGCGGTAACCTTGCCGAAGACAGTGTGCTTGCCGTTCAGGTGGGGCTGCGGCGCGTGGGTGATGAAGAACTGGCTGCCGTTGGTGTTGGGACCGGCGTTGGCCATGGAGATCACCTTCGCCTCGTGGGTCAGTGGATTGTTTCTCACCTCGTCTTCAAAACGATACCCCGGGCCGCCGCGGCCGGTTCCGGTGGGGTCTCCACCCTGGATCATGAAGTTGGCGATCACCCGGTGAAAGATCGTTCCGTTGTAAAAACCCTCGCCGGCGAGGAATGCGAAGTTGTTCACCGTTTTGGGGGCGTGCTCGGGATACAGCTCCAGTTCGATCGTTCCCTTGCTGGTCTCCATCTTCACGGTATAAACGCGATCGGTCTCAATGGTCATCTCCGGGGCGGCGCCCCACTGTTGTGTACTCATGCGGCTAGGTTACCAGCTAACCCGGTGCCGGGCAAGCGGCGCCGGCCGGGGTGTCTCCGGCCGAGGTGGCCTCTGCGTGGGGGGCCCTTCCGAAGTGTCCCCTGCCTGGTGGTAGAAAGGGTCTTTCGGGCGTGCCCCGGTTCTGCTGCGCATC
>SKHA01000187.1 GCA_007117185.1 Spirochaeta sp.
AAGCACCCCCAAGAACAATCAACTGGGGCTGTGTAAAGAGCGCCGGGTTCAGCTTTGTCCCGGCGATGACGAAGAAGAGCGCGTAGATCGGCGGCGTCAGCGGCTCAACGGTACGAAAGATGCGGACGTTGCGGGCGGCCAGATTGGCCACGGTGGCGCCACAGGCGATGTTGAGCAGCAGCGGCGAGAGCCCGAACGCCACCGCCAGAGCGGTACCCAGAAGCACCACCCCGACTGTCACGATCATGATCTCGCCGCTGTTCTCGTGATGCCGGGTTATGCCGTGGATGGACAATCCACCAATCACCCCGAAGACCAGCGAGAGAGAAAGGTTACCCAGCAGCACCGCCACCACCTGCCCATTGGACATTGCCGCACCGATTCCCAGCAGCACCGGCGCGAACGCCAGCAGCACGCTGAACAGCACGATCGCCAGGGCGTCCCCAAGGGCCACTGTTCCAAAGAGGTAGTCCACGTACAGCCCCCGGGCGCGCAGGGACTGCACGATAACCACCGTTGCTGCTGGAGAGGTGGTGCCCGCAGTTGCCGCCAGCAGAAGGGCAAACGCCGGATCAACCCCCAAGACCAGCAGAACCGCAAGAACAAGGACGAAGGTCACCCCGATCTGACCGGCAGTGATCCACCCGACTTGGCTGCCGACACGGCGCAGCTTGGGCAGGTACAACTCCGCGCCGATGGTAAAACAGATCAGACCCAGGGCGATCTCGGTAATGATCAACAGCTCCACCGCCACCTGTGCGGAGATGATCGCCCCAACGTAGGGGCCCATGAGCAATCCCGCCGCCAGAAATCCGGTGATCTCCGGCAGATGGACCCGCTCCGCTGCGTGCCCGAACAAGTACCCGAAGACCAGCATCGTCCCGATAGCGAAGAGGGGATGGGTATTGAGGAACGGTACCAGATTGGATATGTCGGCGAATACGGCGCTCATCATCGTGACTTCAGTAGTATCACGCGGCACACCGGAGACGCAACGGCGAGTTTCCGCCACGCGGTGCATCTCGCCGTGGGTGGTTACTCAGTCCGGAAGAAGCCCATCACCGTGCGCAGGCTTTCGGCCTGGCTACTGAGCTCCTCGGCCATGGACGCCATCTGCTCCGACGCCGACGCATTTTGCTGCACCACCTGGTCCAGCTGCAGAAGGGCGTCGTTGATCTGCTCCGCTCCAGAACGCTGCTCCTGGGAGGTCTCGCTGATCTCCCGGACCAGCTCGGCAGCCCGGGTGATCTCTGGTACCAGTTCCTCGATGAGCGACCCCGCCCGCTCCGCTACCGCAACGCTCCGGGAGGAGAGCCCGGCGATCTCGCCGGCTGCTTTCTGGCTGTGCTCCGCCAGCTTGCGCACCTCGCTGGCGACAACAGCAAACCCCTTGCCGTGCTCCCCCGCCCGTGCCGCTTCAATTGCAGCGTTCAGCGCCAGCAGGTTGGTGTTGCGGGCAATCTCCTCGATCACCACGATCTTCGAGGCGATCTGCGACATCGCCTGAACGGTCTCACTCACTGCCTCCCCGCCTTCCCGGGCGCTTCCCGCGGCGGCGCTGGTGATCCGGTGGGCCTCGCTGGAGTTGTCTGCGCTCTGGTTGATGGTGGCGCTCATCTGCTCCATCGAGGAGGAGACCTCTTCCGCCCCGGCGGCCTGTTCGGAAGCACCCCGGGAGATCGCCTGGGCTGTCTCGCTGATCTGATGGCTCCCCGCAGAGACCTCGTTGGAAGTTGTCACGATGCCGGTGACCACCTCCCGCAGGTGCCGGTTCATCTGTTGGAAGGACCGCGCCATCGCTCCAAGCTCGTCACCACGACGAAGGTCACCCCGGTCGACCTCACCGGTAAGGTCTCCCTCAGCCAGCAGTTCCGTCAGCGCCGCGGTATTCTTTACCGGCCGCACCACCGCCCGAACCAGGGCCACCGCCCCGCCGACCAGCGTCAGTACCAGCAGGACCACCGCCGCGCTTAGCAACAGCACAACAGCCTGTCGGAGACCGGCACCGATCAACGCATCTACGGCGGTCATCTCGACTCCGATAAAAAGGATTCCGATTACCTCGCCGCGGTCGTTGAATAGCGGGTCGTAGCCGGTGACGTAGTCGCGGCCGAGAATTGCCGCCTCGCCCACGTAGAGCGAACCTGCCAGAACAGGGGCGTAGGCAGCGCTGCCGGTACCCAGAAAGGTACCCACCACCCGCTCACCGGCGTCGTTGCGAATACTGGTGACCACCCGCCGGAAGTCCTCACCGTCCCGCACGAAGATTGTCGCCACCACCCCCAGATCCAGGGAGATCCGATCCACAACCTCGTAGCGTCCCGCAAGGGGCATCCCGGAGCTGTCCTGCAGTTCGCGACCGCTCAGCTGCAACTCGCCGTAGAACTGCTGCAGGTAAAACTCCGCAGCAGCGATATCGCCACGCATCTTCGCCTGAGCCATCTCCAGGACGGTTAGCCTGGCGGTTCCCTGAACAAGATAGATGCTGAGCCCCACAAGAACTGCAGTAAGCAGAACCAGTGCAGCGGCAAACAGGGTCAGAATTCGTCCTCGAATACCCAGTCCCGTGGAAGCTTCCATATCAGAACATTGTCAGTTGCTGACCGAAATCTGTCAACAAAAAGGCGCCCCCGGGGGGGGGCGCCAGTTCACACGCTGCCCTCACGGGCCGCTACACCGCAGGAAAACTCAGGCCAGACCCGCCTTGCGCCGGGTATAGATATCGTAGAAGACCGCCAGGAGCAGAACCAGCGCCTTCACCACGTACTGCCAGTCCGCACCGATATTCATCAGAGACATCCCGTTGTTGATGACACCCATGACCAGCCCGCCGACGATCGCCCCGATGATCGTGCCGATGCCACCGGAGGCGGAGGCCCCACCGATGAAACACGCCGCGATTGCGTCCAGCTCAAACAGCTGCCCCGCCTGGGGTAACGCCGAGTTCATGTAGCCGGCAAAAACCAGCCCCGCCAGCCCCGCCAGGCTGCCCATGATCACGTGGACCACGAAGACCACCATCTCCGAGTTGATTCCAGAGAGTTTTGCCGAGCGGGAGTTGCCTCCTACCGCGTAGATATACCGCCCGATGACGGTGCGGTTGGTGATGAAGGTGAACACCGCCACGACAACACCCAGAACGACCACGATGATGGGGACGCCGCGAAAGTCGGCGAACTTCCAGGAAAGCATCAGAATCATGCCCACAACAAAGACGTTCTTCAGCAGGAACGCCGACATCGGCCACAGCTCAAACCCCTTCGCCTTCTTGTTCCGCCGCCCGTTGAGCGCCGCCAGAACGTAGGCCACGCTCAGAACCGCTCCCACCACCCAGGCCAGGTAATGAGTCCCACCCACCGTCAGCGCCTCGACGCTGTAGAAACCGGAGGTGATCTGCCTGAACCCGTCGTCCCGCAGGGAGATGGGCGAGACGTTGGTCAGAACGTAGGTAAGCCCGCGAAAGAGAAGCATCCCCG
>SKHA01000338.1 GCA_007117185.1 Spirochaeta sp.
GAAACCCGCTGATGATCCACAGTGGTTTCATGCCGCCTCGATCAGCTCCACCGCTTTTTCTGCGGCGCTGGCAGCGTCGGGGCTGTACGCATCGGCACCCACAGACTTGCAGTACTCTTCGGTGATGGGGGCGCCGCCAATCATGATCTTCACCCCCGGGCGAATCCCCGCGGCGTCGGCAGCGGCGACGACGTTCTTCATCTCCGTCATGGTGGTGGTCAGCAGGGCGGAGCAGCAGATGATGTTGGCCTTGTGTTCCTGCGCGGCGGCGACAAACTTCTCCGGGGCCACATCCGTTCCCAGGTCGATCACATTGAACCCCTTGCCCTCCATCATCATCTTGACCAGGTTCTTGCCGATGTCGTGGAGGTCACCCTTGACGGTGCCGATCACCACGGTGCCTTTGGGGTCCACCGCGTCGCGGATCAGCAGGGGTCTGAGAATCTCGATTCCGGCGCTCATCGCCCGGGCGGCGATCAGCACTTCCGGCACGTACACCTCGTTGGCCTTGAACTTTCGCCCCACGATGTCCATGCCCGCCATCAGCCCCCCTTCGAGGACCTCCTTGGCGGAGACGCCGTTGTCGATCTGCTCCTGTACCAGCGCCTTCACGTCCTTCGCTTTGCCCTTCTGCAGTGCCTCGGAAATAGCTTCCATGCTCATCTTCATTCCTCCTCGGGAAACATCATGTGTTCGACGTAGCGTTCCTGAAAGAACGCGTGTCCGCTCAGTTCGATATAGTTGGCTTGCGACGCAAGCTGTCGGGTCCGTTCCAGGGTGTCCTCGTTGCGGAGAACCAGAACCGCGCCGCGGCCGGCGGCGTTGTCCACCGAGATGTACCGCTCCCGGGGCAGATCAGGGACGAGGCCGGTAGCCACGGCGCTCTCCACCCGCAGGTGGTTGCCGAAACCGCCGGTGAGGACCACCTGGTCCAGCTCCCGGGGGGTGATTCCCGCGTCGTGGCAGAGGACATCGATTCCCGCGGCGATCGCCGCTTTAGCCAGCTGTACCTCCCGCACGTCCTGCTGGGTGAAGAGGTGGGTCTCGCTGATCCGTACCGCCGGTTCGCCGCGATGCTCGGTGAGGCGGTCCTGCCAGGCCAGGAGGGCGTCGTTGGGGCTGGCGCCTGGGCTGGTGGCGCGGCTGGTGGCGCCGTCGCGGTAGCCTTCGGCGCTTTCCATCCTTCCGGTCTCGTCCACAACCCCGTCGGCGAGCATCTGCGCCATCAGGTCAAGCAGCCCGGCCCCGCAGATACCTACCGCCGGAGCGTCGGCGATGGTGGTGGTCACGATCCGGTCGCCCCGGCGGTTCCAGCTGTTGATCGCCCCGGCGATACCCCCCACGCCAGCGGAGATGCACGCTCCCTCGAAAGCGGGGCCCGCGGCGGTGGCGCAGGTATACAGGTGCCCCTGGTGAGAGAGGGCCAGCTCGCCGTTGGTTCCGATGTCCACCAGGAGGGTGGTGCTTGCGGTGCGGTCCATCTCCGCCGCCACCGCCGCGCTGACGATATCCGCGCCGACGTACGCTGCCACCGAGGGCAGCAGAATGACCGCGCCCTGGTTGCCCAGGTTGAGCTCTCCGGCAGAGTACTCACGTGTTTCCAGGAACTCCGCCACGAAGGGGGCCCGGCCGATCCCGGCGGGGCTCACCCCCGCGATGAGGTGCAGCATGGTGGTATTACCGGTAATCACTACCGTGTTGATAGCTCCGCGGTCCCGGGAGAGCTGCTGCAGCATCCCCCTGAGCTGCCCCCGGATCGCACCGGCGAGGCGCTCCAGGTGGGCGGGGCTCTCTTCGCTGTAGCTGATGCGGCTGATCACGTCGGCGCCGAAGATCCCCTGGCGGTTCATCTCGGCGCGCACCGCCACCACCTCCGCCGCAGCGGTATCCAGGAGGTACACCGCCACCGTGGTTGTTCCGATATCGATTGCCGCTGCCCAGGTTCCCTCTGCCCGTGCCCGGGGCCAGATCGCCGCCGGTACGGTGAAGCGGGGGATCTCGCCTTTTACCCGGGCTGTCTCCTCCCGCTCCGAGACGACCACCGTTCTGACCTCTGCGGCAGGGCAGGTACACGCCAGGCGGTACCCCCCGACGATCTGGTCCGGGGTGAGGAACCGGGCGTCCGCCTCGGAGGGCGGTGGCGGCGGGTCTGCCTGGACCACGCACTTTCCGCAGCGGCCCTTGCCCCCGCAGGGGGCGGAGATGGAGATCTCCGGGACGCCGCTCAGCGCGGCAAGGACGGTGAGCCCGGCCGGGACGGGGTCGAGCACCCGCTCCAGCTCTGCCTGGCGGATCTCAAGTGTCACTGGTGGTGCCTCCGTTGTCGCCCCTGGTGTCGCCCCTGGTGTCGCCACCGGGGGGGACGGCCCGAACCACTTCGTCTTCCTCGCCCACCTCCAGGGTGTGGCCGGGAGGGCAGACCATGATCTCCCCCGGGTCCCACTGACCGTTCAGCAGGCGCATCAGCATTCCCTTGTCGCCATCGACATACTCCGCCTTCCAGCCGAAGTCCCGGGCGATCTCTTCCACCCGGTCTCGATACGCCGGCTTGTCCAGTTCGGCCCAGCGGATGAACCCCGCCCGGGTATACGAAGCGAGGGAGTCCCGCTCAAGCTGCACCAGATACTGGGCGTTGTCCTCGTCGTAGAGCTCGGCGAAGCGCTGTTCCATCAGCGGGCACTGATCGCCGCAGGGAAACGCGGACTGCTCGATCCAGCCGGCGCTGAACCAGTACGTTCCGGGGTGACCGTCAAACTGCTCGCGGTACTTCTTGTGCGACCCCAGGAGGATCCCGATGCAGTCGTGGCTGCGGGGTATGATCAGCGGCAGTCTGGTGGTATGCAGGTCCGACACCGCCCGGGAGCACAGCCCGAACCCCAGGATGATCGCCCCGTACTCTTCCGGGGGGCGCGCCACCTGATCCGGCCCCTGCAACCCCGCTTCGGTGAGGTCGATCTCCTTCTGGATCTCTTTGCGCAACAGGTCGGGATAGCTGTGCAGCCCCTGCCTGATCCACGAGACGTCCAGTACGGCGTCGCTGGTGGCGGCAAGCAGTGAGATTTCCCGGGAGAAAACGTTGCACGCGATGACCTTGTAGCGCATGCAGCCATATTGCCCCTGAAACGGGATGCGCGCTATGATATATATGCTATAGATATTGCGATTATGACAAAAAGCGCCCTCCCACTCCAGCAGAACGCCTCGTTCTCCCTCAGCGACGGGATCACCGTTGCCCGGGAGACGACCCTGGCCACAGGGGTACCGGTGAGCCTTATCTCCCCGGACGGCGAGGTGATCTATCCGGTACGCCTCCGGGAATACCCGTGCTGGCTCTGCCACATCGCCTCCGGCTCCGTCCCTGACCGCAACGGTCTGGCCGGGGACCACGCTGAACGCGCCCGGATCGTTCAGCATACCGGGGGTGCCCACATCTTCCTGTGCCGGAGCAACCTCATGCACTGGGTCAGTCCGATCACCGTGGCGGGGAGACTGCAGGGTGCCCTGGTGGGCGGTCCGGTTCGCTTTGCCCGCGGCGAGAGCGATGTTGAGACAGACCTCCTTGCTCCCTTGAGGAAAAAGTCCGAGGTGGTTGCCAGGGCCCAGGAAGAGAGCCTGCGCCGGATGTACCGACGGATCCCCCTGATTGAAGCAGACCGCATCGAAGCGCTGGCGCAACAGCTCCACCGCCTGTGCCAGTCCATCTCCGTTGCCGAGACGGGGATTTCCGGTGTCGCCGAGCCGGTCCACTCCCGACTGCAGCGGGAGTCGCGGATCAACGAGTACATTCAGCAGCTGAAGGAGTACCGTCAGGGCCAGGGCATGCAGGCGGGAATTCCCACCTACCCTCTGGAGACGGAGCAGCGACTCCTGCAGGCGATCAGATCAGGCGACGAGGAGCTGGCCCAGGCGATCCTGAACGAGCTTTTGGGCCACGTCTTCTTCACCCTCGGCGCCGACCTGGAGCGCATCAAGGTCCGTGCCCGGGAGATCGTGATTCTCCTCTCGCGTATCGTCATCGCCCGCGGTGCCGACGCGGACCGCGTGTTCGGGTACAACTACCGCGCCCTGGACGAGCTGGACGGGCTGGACGATATTAACGACGTGGCTCACTGGATGGCGCGGATCGTCCGCGGCTTTGCCGGGTCGGTCTTGCGTATCCCCTCCACGGCGGTGCACACCACGGCGCTGCGCAAGGTCCTGGATTACATCGATCAGACCTTTCGGGGGCGGGTCACTCTGGAAGCGGCCGCCGGGCTGGCGGGGATCTCCACCGGCCACCTGAGCCGCCTGTTTCGCCGGGAGATGGGGGTTACTTTCAGCGGCTACGTCCGGCGGGTGCGGGTCAAACACGCCCGGGAACTCCTTGTCGGTACGGATCTGACCCTCAGCGACGTTGCGGAGCTGTGCGGCTTCTGCGACCAGAGCCACCTGACTCTGGCGTTCCGACGCGAAACCGCCACCACCCCGGCAGAGTTTCGCCTGCGGCGGTAGCTGTGCTATCATCGCCGCGATGACCGCCCTGCGCATACTGCTGGTTGACGATGAAGAACTCTCCCGACGCGCCTTGACCGCGATGATCGCCAAGACCGGCCTGGACGTCCAGATTGTCGGTCAGGCCGCGGACGGAGAGGAGGCGCTGCGGCAAACGGAAGAGCTGCGTCCCGACCTGGTTATCATGGACATCAAAATGCCGGAGCTCAACGGACTGGACGCTGCCCGAATCATCCGGGAGCGGTGGGAGGACGTTCATGTCATCTTCCTGACCGCCTACGATGAGTTTGAGTACGCCCGTGATGCGGTCAACCTTGGCGCGGATCGTTACCTGCTCAAACCGGTGGATCGGGATGATCTGGATGCCGCCTTGCGGGAGGTAGGCCGTCGCCTGGCCGAACCCATTTCCCCGCCGATCGTACCGGACCAGGGGGAACTGCGGCGAATCCGACGCTGGGCGGCGCAACAGGTGGTTCTGGCGGTGATCGCCGGTGACCAGACCCGCTACCGGGAGCTCCTTCATTTTCTGCTGCCCCAACAGGATGAAAACCACGAACGGGACGAGGGAGCTGGTGGAGTCCTGGCGCTGGTGACGTTCTCCCGGTCCTGCGAAAACTGTCTGGAAAACCTGGAAAAGTCTTTCGGTCGGGACGAGCTGGTCTGTACGCTTCCTACCGGGGACACAACGGGCGTTCTCTATATTCCAGGGCGCTTCGAAGGGGCGTCCCTCACCGCGCTGGCGGAGCGAGTTCTGCGCCGGTGCAGCCGCGTTCTCGGGGGAGACTGCCGCCTTCGGGTCGGCGCCACCGGTGCCGTCGGACTTGCCTCGCGGCGACTGTACCACCGGCTGGCCGGCGAAGGAGATCGGGACACCCCGCTGACAGTTATCGTTGCCGACAACGCCGGAGCGCACGGTGCGGGTCTCCTGCCCCGGGAGATGCCGGACCTGCAGCAACGGGTGGATACCATCCTGGCTGAAGTTGACGCCGGTGCCCGGCAGGGGATGATCACAGCGCTACTGCAGGAGATCTCCCTTCTCAGCGAGGATCTGGAGCTCCTGCGTGAGCTGGCGGTGGAACTGGTGGTGCTCTTTCGCACGCAGATCGTCTCCATCTCCGGAGCGGACTCCGCCGCGATCGGCCGGGGATACCTGCAGGACCTGCACCGTGCGCCCAGCGGACCAGCAGTTCTGGACAGCGCCGCTACCCTGCTGCGCCAGTACGAACAGTACTTTCAGGGGCTGCACCTTGGTCGCTACTCCTGGCGCCTGGCCCGGGCGGTGGACTACATCCTGACCAACCTGGGGCAGAACCTGTATCTTGATATCGTTGCTGAGGCGGTAGGGGTAGGGGCGCAGCACCTGAGTCGCCTCTTCAAGGAGGAGCTGGACAGCACCTTCACCCGGTTCGTGAACCAGCAGCGTATCGACCGGGCACGCTACCTGCTGCTCTCGTCATCCCTGGGCGTGGCGGAGATCGCCGAAGCGGTGGGCTTCCGCGACGCCGACTATTTCTCAAAGGTATTCCGTCGCCTCTGTTCCTGTGCTCCCAGCGAGTACCGCAGCTCCCTCGGTCACAGTGCCGGGCGAGTGCAGCAGGATGGAGACGGTGGTGCCTCCCGCAGCGACGAATGAGAACTCTGCGGCGGGGTCAAACAGCCTGATCCGGCGCAGAGTGTTCTCAAGGCCCACATGGTCCCGAGTGCCGTCTGCCGGTTCCATATCGTTTTCAAGCCGTTGGATTACCTCATCGGGAATGCCCGTTCCGCTGTCGACTACCTCGATCAGGATCGCCTGTGCGTCCCGGCGGGTGACCCGCACCGCCACGGTTCCTCCGGCACGAATCGGCTCTATCCCGTGGATCAGGGCGTTCTCAACCAGCGGCTGGATAGTCAGGCTTGGAATGAGGCATTGCCGTACCTCCGGGTCCATGGTGACGGTGTACTCCAGGCGGCTTCCAAACCGCTGTTTCTGAATGAAGAGATAATGCTGGATCATCTCGATCTCCCGGGAGACCTCAATGATGGAGTGCATGTTCTTCAGGTTGTACCGCAGGAAGGTGGAGAACGACGCCAGCAGTCGTTCCGTTTCCTCTGCTCCCTCAATCTGAGCCAGGGAGGAGACGGTATTGAGGGTATTGAAGAGGAAGTGCGGGTTGATCTGTGACTGGAGCAGTTCCAGCTCGGCCTGCTTCAGCGACCGCGACATCGCCAGGTTGGTCCGTTCCAGCTCGTTGTTCTGGGAGAGTACCTCGATGGACCGGGCCACCTCCTGCGCCATCACCCGAAAGGTGCGATTCAGGGTCTGCAGCTCCTGGTTTCCCACATTGGGCGCCTCCTCAACATTGAAGTTCTGGGCGGCAATCTTCTCTCCCTGGCGGATCAGGTGCTGTACCGGCTGGGAGATCATCTCCGCCTGGCGCCCCGCCCAGTGGACCAGCAGGATTACCACCAGACCGAAGGCCATGAAGAGCCAGAACCACTGCTGGTGCATTCCCGCGCGGTACTCATCGTAGCTGCCCTGAACGTACATCATCTGCCGGAAGAGCAGGTCCGAGATCGCGCTGGTGATGCGCGCTTTCAGGTCCCGCATCTGATAGAGGCGGTCAAACTGGAAGAACCGTTCCTCTTCCCCTGAGGTGGCCCGTTCCAGAAGGTGCTCGCTCCCGTCGCGATACCACTGCATCTGGTTGCGGATCTCCAGATAAGAGTACCAGAACTCGATGTCACGGTGCTGACGGCTGGTGCCGTGGGCAACCCGGGCGTAGGTCTCCATCTGTTCTTCCAGATCCGCGAGGGCGAGGCGGAAGCGCTCGATGAAGCGGTCGTCGGAGTAGTTCACGTAGTTGGTCAGGTACTGGTGCACCTGATTGAAGTCGGAGCTGATCCTGGCCAGCTCCGCCGGGCTCTGGATCACCCGGTCGGTTCGCAGGAAGAAGAGGACCGCCGTGGCAACCAGCCCGCCCGAGAGGGCAATGGTCAGGACCAGGATGAGCCAGTAGTTCCACAACAGCTGCCGACGGAACGTCTGAAAGAGCCGCTTTTTCTTCACAACTCATTCTAACCCCCCGGGGTCTCAGGTGGATCACCGGGTTAACTGGAAAAAAATCGCATCTTCCGTCATTTTCCCCCGGTGGCGCCGGCGGCAAATGCGAAAACATTCCGGGTGACCCCGTCTGGAACCAGTGGTAGCCTTGCCTCATGAACACCGAATCGTTTCTGAAACGCATCACCGGGAAGACTCGAGCCCGGGAGGCGGGGGTGCTGGTCGCCCTGATCGGCATGCTGATCTTCATGGGTTTTGCCAGCCCGTTCTTCTTCACCTCACAGAACATATTCAACGTTCTGCGCAACACCACAACTATTGGTATCATCGCCATCGGCGTCACCATGGTGATCATCTCCGGCGGTATTGACCTTTCCGTCGGTTCGGTGATGGCCGTCTCGGCGATGGTGATGGCCCGCCTCTTCTACCACGGTTTTGGCACGCTGCCGGGGATGCTGATGGGCCTGGCATTCGGCGCGTTCATCGGTGTTTTCAACGCGGTGATGGTGACCAAGGTCAAACTGCCGCCCTTTATCGCTACCCTGGGAACGCTGAGTATCGGCCGGGGGCTCACCGTTCTCTTTGCTACCGGTATCCGTGGCGCTGTGGCCTCCAATATTACCGTCACCGAGCCACTGGTGCTCTTTCTCGGCGGTGGCTACCTGGGGCCGGTGCCCTTCCCGGTGATCATCATGGCGCTGCTGTACGCGTTCTTCGGCTGGTTCCTTCGGAACACCGTCCTTGGACGGCAGGTCTTCGCGGTGGGCAGCAACGAAGAAGCAGCGCGACTCTCCGGGGTCAACATTGACCGGGTCAAGCTGTTTACCTATACCGCCACGGGAATGCTGGCCGCCCTGGCGGGGATCCTGCAGACCGGCCTGCTTTCCACTGCGGTGACCAACGCCGGACAGGCGCTGGAGCTGGACGTCATAGCCGCGGTGGTGATCGGCGGGGCAAGCCTCGCCGGCGGTATCGGCAGCGTCTGGGGTGCTCTCATCGGAGCATCCATCATGGCGGTGCTCAGAAACTCGTTTGTGCTGTTGCGCCTTCCCGGCTTCGCGCAGACGATCTCAATTGGTGTGGTGATTATCCTGGCGGTGGCTCTCGACGCCCGGAAGAACACAAACTCATAATGGAGGTATCTACATGGTATCATTGCGCAAGGTCTTGCTGACCGTCCTGGTGCTCGCGGTTGTTGCCGCTGGCGTCTTTGCCTCGGGACGACAGGAAACTGTCACCCGCGAACTACCCCCGGGCCCCCCCTTTGCCAGCGCGGCACAGCCCGCCGACAGTGGTTCGGTCATGCCGATCCGGGCTTCCGATCGTCCCATCCGCATCGCCGTAATCGGTCTGGAAAACAACCCCTTCTGGGTTCCCGTCCGTGAGGGCGCCGAGGAAGCTGATCGGCTGCTGCGGCAGTACAACGGCAGTGTCGACTGGATCGTCCCCCCTGGCGACGCTCACACGGCGGACGTCTTCGGAAACACCATCGAAGCGGCGATTACCCAGCAGTACGACGCGATCGCCACCATTGCCGGTGACAGCGGAATCGTTCCCTACATCAACCGCGCCGTAGCAGCGGGAATCCCCGTGGCGACGTTCAACGTTGAGACCGACGCCGAGAACAACCGCCTCTTCTTTGTCGGCGCGGATCTGTACCGTCAGGGACTGGCCGCCGGTGAAGCGATGGCCGACTTCTTCCGGGCACGTGGCAACACCGCCCCCAAGATCGCGGTCATGACCGGTTTCTTCTCCGTGGAAGGCCACGAACTGCGCCGCCTGGGATTCGAAGAATCCTTCGCTGCAGCGATGCCCAACGCGGAAATCGTTGGTCGTGTTGAGACCTCCGACTCCGACGCCAACGCGTACCAGCAGGCCCAGGACTTCATCACCGCCAACCCCAATCTGGCAGGTATCTACGTCGCCGCCGGTGGTAACGTCGGTGCGGCTCGCGCCATCGAGGACGCGGGACTTGCCGGGCGTGTCTTCGTCTTCGCCTACGACTTTGTCGAGCAGACCATGGACTTCGTGCGCAAGGGAATCACCGCTGGAACGATTGGCCAGCAGCCCGACGCGCAGGGCCGGGACCCGGCGATCCGCCTGTTCAACTACCTGGTGGCCGGGGAGATCCCCGAAGCAGGACGCATGCTGACCCGCAGTGACTTTGTCACCGCCGAGAACATGGCTGACTTCGGATTCTGATCCGAACCACCCAAGACGACAGAATTGTGTTGCGGGGCCGGCGCGAGCCGGTTCCGCAGCCGTAGTACGCATACAAGGGATGACAATACCGATGCAGACCACAGAAGTACTCACCATACAGGACCTTTCCAAGAGCTACGGCGGTGTGCACGCCCTTTCGTCAGTCTCCCTGGGCATCGAATCCGGAGAGGTTCACGCCGTGATCGGCGAGAACGGCGCGGGGAAGTCCACCCTCGTGAAGATCGTCAGCGGTGTTGTCCGCCGCGATAACGGCACCATTCTGATGGACGGCGGAGAGATCCAGTTCAACTCCCCCCGGGAGGCGCTGGAACGGGGTATCTCCATCATCCATCAGGAGCTTTCCATGCTTCCTGACATGAACGTCATCGAAAACATCTACACCGGGCGCATGCACACCCGATGGGGGGTCATTGACTGGAAGGCCCTGGCGGAAAAGACCCGACAGGCCCTGAAGGTGGTCGAGATGGATATCGACCCCTGGGCGCGGGTAGGGGATCTGAGTATCTCCGAGCGGCAGATGGTTGAGATCGCCAAGGCGGTAGACCGGAAATGCCGCATCCTCATCATGGACGAACCCAACTCGTCTCTCAGCGAGCACGAGACGGAAGTTCTCTTTCGGATCATCAACAAACTCAAACGTGACGGCATCGCTATCGTCTATATCTCCCACAAGCTGGAAGAGGTCCTGCTGATCAGCGACCGCATTACCGCCCTGCGGGACGGCAAGTACGTGGGTACCGTGGCAGCCAAAGAGAGCAAGATCGACGACCTGGTGCGGATGATGGTAGGGCGCGAGCTGGTCCGGGATGATGTGAAGCGCAGCTACACCCGTGAACCGGTGTTGCAGGTAAGCGCCCTGACCGGCATCAGGTTTCGGGATGCCTCGTTTGAACTGTACAAGGGGGAGATCCTGGGGTTCTCCGGACTTGTGGGCGCGGGGCGGAGCGAACTTGCCCGGGCGATCTTCGGCGCCGACCGCTTTGAAGCGGGAGAAATTCGCCTGAACGGCGACGTGGTTCGATTCTCCTCCCCTTGGGAGGCGATCCAGAGCGGCGTGGCCATGCTGCAGGAAGACAGAAAGAAGCTTTCCCTGTTTATGGATCTGTCGATCCGTGCGAATATGGCGATAGCCCAGATGCCCAACCTGGCGAACCACGGGATGATCCGCCAACAGGAACTCAACAAGACGATCCAGGGTTTTGTGGACTCCCTGAGGATCAAGCTCAATACGCTGGACCACCCGGTGAGCAGCCTCAGCGGTGGCAACCAGCAGAAGACGATCATCGGGCGCTGGCTGGCGACGCACCCCCAGGTGCTCATCCTGGACGAGCCGACCCACGGGGTGGATATCGGCGCCAAAGCGGAGATCTATCAGATGATCCGCAAGCTTGCCGACGGGGGGATGAGTATCATCCTGATCTCCTCGGAGCTTCCGGAGATCATCACCATGTCCGATCGCGTTGTGGTAATGCGGGAAGGCGAGATAACGACAATTCTGGAGCACCAGGATATTGACGAAGAGACGATCATGACCTGGGCTGCCGGCGGCAAGGTACGAAAAGAGGAGATTGAGGTATGACATCAAGAGAACGAGTACAGGCAGCGCTGGATCACCGCACACCGGACAAGGTCCCGGTTGATTTCGACGCCACCCCGGTGACGGGTATACACATCAGCGTGGTGGAACAGCTGCGCCAGCACTACGGCCTGAAGAAAGAGCTGGTCAAGATGCACGAGCCCTACCAGTGTCTTGGTAAGGTTGAAGACGACCTGGCCGAAGTGATCGGCATCGACGTCCGCGCTGCCAACGGCCCCTCAACCTTCTTCGGGTTCAAGAACGAAAACTGGAAAGAGTGGCGCACCCCCTGGGGACAGGACGTACTCATCCCCGGGCAGATGAACCTCACCACCGACGAGAAGGGGGACATCCTGCTCTATCCGGAGGGTGACACCACCGCCCCGGCCAGCGCACGGATGCCCGCCAGCGGTTTCTTCTTCGATTCCATCGTCCGGCAGGACCCTCTTCCCGACGACGACGACGATCTGAAGATCGAGGACAACCTGGAGGAGTTCAAGCCGATCACCCAGGATATCCTGGACCACGTGAAGGCGCAGGCGCAGGTGACCAACGCCCAGGGGGTGTATACCATCTCCAACGTGGGCGGCACCGGTCTGGGGGACATCGCCCTGGTTCCGGCGGCGTTTCTGAAGCACCCCAAGGGGATCCGGGACATCGCCGAGTGGTACATGTCCACGGTAGCCCGGCGGGATTTCGTATACGAGATCTTTGAGCGGCAGTACGAGATCGCCATCGCCAACCTTGCCCGGGTGCAGGAGCACTGCGGCGAGATGATCGACGCCCTCTTTGTCTGCGGTACTGACTTCGGCACCCAGGACAGCCAGTTCTGCTCGGTGGACGCCTTTCGTGACCTCTATCTGCCTCACTACCGCAAGCTGAACGAGTGGGTCCACAGCAACACCAACTGGAAGACATTCAAGCACAGCTGCGGAGCGATCCGCGGGTTCATCCCCCTCTTTATCGAAGCGGGATTCGATATCATCAACCCCGTGCAGACCTCCGCCAAAGACATGGACCCGGTTGGGCTGAAATCTGATTTCGGCCGGGATATCACCTTCTGGGGTGGCGGAGTGGACACCCAGCAGATCCTGCCCTTCGGAACCCCCGAAGAGGTCCGCAAAGAGGTGCTGAAGAAGCTGGAGATCTTCTCCACCGACGGTGGCTTCGTCTTCAACTCCATCCACAACGTGCAGGCGCGCTCGCCCATAGAGAACGTAGTGGCGATGATCGAGGCGGTGCGGGAGTTTAACGGGGGTTGAGCATGAGCCTAAAGGGCTATGGGCCAGCGCTTGTCAGGGGAACC
>SKHA01000264.1 GCA_007117185.1 Spirochaeta sp.
CCAGGGACCGAAGCCGCCGCAGCTCCACAGCCCGACTGCTTCGAACCAGAACGTTGTCCGTCTCGAACTGCTCAAAGGGGAGACGCACCACCCGCCAGGAATCATCCACCGGCAGGGATTGGCGAAAGTACGCCCAGGGAAGGCGGGTGCCGGCGTCCCGCAGATGGATGTAGTAGGACCCGGCGCTGCCGCGCACCTCAAGGGCAACCCCGGTATAGCTCCGGCCGTCAAAATATCCGGATGTGGCCAGGGGCAACCGCACCTGGATGAAGCCGCCGTTGTTCTCCAGGGAGACATCGCCGCTCATACGAAGCGCCGGTGCACCGTCGATCTGCATGATTCCCGCCTGCATATCCGACCTTCCGCCCATCACCCGGTCGGTGAAAGCCTCCCAGCGCGTGCCCATGGCGGAAACCCCTGAGGGATCGCGAAAATCATCCAGGAGCAGCTCCTGGGCGGGCACACTTGATACGGAGAGCAGCAGCAACGAAATCACCAGTTTCATCGTTCCAAGGTAGCCCCTGAAGTGACCCGACGGCTATCGATATGGTACAATTCAGTATGACCACATTTACCATGGAAGAACTGGAACAGCAGGAAGAGCAATTGCGGTTCGCCACCTTTGACCACGACACCGCCATCGCACTGGGGGACACCCTCTACCGGACCGCCCGGGAGCGAAATCTGGCAGTGACCATTGACGTGCGCGCCTTCGGGCAGATCCTCTTTCACCTGGCCATGGCCGGTACGACACCTGACAACGATCAGTGGGTGGAGCGCAAGAGCAATGTGGTCCTGCGGTTTCACTGCGCCTCCTACCGGATGGGTCGACGTCTGGCAGAATCGGGAGAAACGATCGCGGAGCACTCCTTCGTGGACCCGATGACCTTCAGCCCCTTCGGCGGTTCATTCCCTGTTCGCCTTAAGAGCGGCGGTGTTATCGGCGCCGTCACCGTCTCGGGGCTGCCCCAGGAAGAGGACCACGCACTGGTCGTCTCGGTGTTGCAGGATAACCCGGGCCTCCGGGAGGGCGCGTTCATGCAAAAAAAGAGGTTTTAACGAAGCATCCGCGCAACAATGCCGAAACCTGTGGTATCTTTGCCGGATGGACAGGCTGAGATCGCAGTCACTCCCCCCGTGGTGGAGAGCAGTACTGCTGACCGTATTCCTCGCCGTCTCCATCACTGCGGTGTGGAGTCAACCCCCGGTGGTGCTGGCAACGGCGGACACACCACCGTTCGTCACCGAGAGCGGCGATGGCTTCTACAACCTGCTGTTGACCGAGACGTTCCGCAGACTGGATGTCCCCCTGGAGATTCGGCGGATGCCCTCGGAGCGTGCGCTCCAGGAAGCAAACAGCGGCCGGGTGGACGGCGAGTTCGGGCGGATCGCCCAGATCGGAGACCTCTACCGGGACCTGCGCATCGTCCCGGAACCACTCTCGGATTGGCACTTCTCGGCGTTTGTCCGCGCTGGGTCGGCTGAACCCCGGTCGTTTGAGGATCTCCGAAACTTTCACGTCGGCTACATCCGGGGATGGAAGATCTACGAAGACAGCGTTACCGACGCGCGATCCGTCACAATCGCGGCCTCAGAGGAGCAGCTCTTCTCCATCCTTCTGGCGCGTCGGGTCGATGTCATCCTGTACAGCCGGCTCCGGGGGCTCTCGTGGAGCGAGCGTAATCCCGACGCGGGAATCTCCCTGGTAGCAACGCCGCTGGCGGTGCGGCAGATGCACTTGTTTCTGCATCACCAACGGGAGGAGTTGATCCCCGGGATCAACGGGGTTCTGCGGGAGATCAAGAGTGACGGAACCTACGTCCGTCTGCAGCAGGAGGCGTTCGGTTTCGTTCCATGAGTGCTTCTCGCGGGATCTCGCACCAGCTCAATACCCTGGTCACGGCAACGATTCTTCTGGTCGCTTTTGCCGTAGCGGCGGTGGCGGTGGGGACGCAGTACCACCTCGCGGTGGTAGAGCACCAGCAGGATCGCGCCCGAATCGAGCAGAACGTCGTCCCGGTGGTCTCCTATCTCCTGTGGGTCGTAAACCGCGAACAAACACTGCAGCTCGGCCGGAGCCTTGCGGAGAACCCCGGCATCGTCGGGGTCTCCATTACTGACGAGTCCGGTGACGCCCTCTTTGCAGCCCTGCCGGATTCCACACCCAACCGGATAGGACCGATCGTCGCCAGCTGGCCACTGTTGCACGTCCGGGAAGCAGATGTGATCGAGATCGGCCGCCTGGAGATCGCCTTTCGCAACCCCTGGCGTTCCGCCTTCACGCCGGCGTTTGTCCTGCTGCTCTTCGCGGATCTTCTGGTGTTGCTCTTTCCGTTGCTCTTTCTGATCTCCCGGTTCCGGTCGATCGTTTATATGCCTCTGCATAATCTGGCTCGGGACATTGGAGCCCTTGAGTTTCCTCATGAGCTGCCACAGTGGTGGTTCACGGCGCTCCACCAGGACAGGATCACCGAGACAAGCAAGATCAGAACCCTTCTGAGCGATATGGCTGGTCAGATTCGCGATGAGATCGACGAGCGACAACGTACCGAGCTTGCCCTGGCTGCCACGGTGGAGCAGAAGACAGTACTGCTGCAGGAGGTGCACCACCGGGTCAAGAACAATCTTCAGCTCATCGTCAGCCTGATGTCGCTGCAGCGGGAGAACCTGGTGGACGAATCGGCCCGGCAGGCGCTGATCGACAGCGAGAACCGGGTACTCAGCATGGCTCTGGTCCACGAGATGGTGTACCAGGAGCAGTTATTCTCAGCGATACGGCTGGACCAATACCTCACGGAGCTGACCAACGCGACGGTGCTGCCCCCGGCATCGGAACAAAGCAGAGTTGAGATCCAGCGTGATTTTGTCGAGGTGGAGGTGTCGCTGGATACGGCGATCCCCCTGGGGCTCATTACCTCGGAGCTGGTAACCAACGCGGTGAAACATGCCTTTGTCGGGCTTGAGAGCGGCACTATAACCATGAGGACCGCCAGGAATCAGGAGAACTCCCATCTGACGATAACGGTGAAGGATAACGGCAGAGGGTTGCCCCGTGACTGGATGTCCCACAGAACCACCAGCATGGGATTCACCATCATCGAGGCGCTGTGCGCCCAACTGGGGTCGACCCTGGAAGTGGTTCCCTGCGATGAAGGGGCGTGCTTCAGCCTCTCCGTTCCCCTTCGGAGCACGCTACCAGAAACAGATACTCCTTGACGTGGGACGCGCGATTTCGGAGGTTGCGACTGCCCCGGAAGGTATTGTACCGCTGCTCCATCACCTCAACTGAACCAACCTCCTCAAGAATCTCCATCAACGCGTCCCGCGACAGAAATCCCTCGCTGTTGAATGAGACCAGCAGAAACCGCGTCCCCGCCGCGTGCAGGTCCCGGACCAGATCCGTGAACGCCCCGGGGGCGCGCCGGGCGCTGTTGTAATCAGACCGGTTCCAGTCGGTATGGATCCCCGAAACGGTGCTGATTGTATCCGAGAGCCGGTAGCGGGCGATCATGTTGAGCATGAAGTAGTTGGAGCCGTAGGGGTGCTGGTTATACGGCGGATCCAGGTACACCAGATCAAGACGGCCATCCTGCCGTCGCGAAGGGCCCCGGGCAAGCTCCCCGGCTACGGCGTTGGCGTCCCCCCGGCGAAGGTCCACCGGACAGTCGCCTTCGCAGAATACCGGAAGGGGTATCCGGATCGGCCCGGTGATCCGTCCCAAAGCATCCCCGCCGGACCCGCCGAAACGCCCCACTCCGGTTCTTCGGTCCTTATAGAATCCCTTGAACACCCCGGCGGTGTTGGCGTGAATCGACGCTTCCACCAGCAGCGGCGCCAGCAGGAACGGCTGCACCGCTTCCGGAAGGGCGGCGATATACTGCCGGGCGGTATCGATGTAACAGGCGTTGCGCCGGGTGTAGAAGACCCTCTCTCCCGGCTGGATCTGCTGGTCGTCCCGGGGAGCGTAGTTGGCGGCGATGATCCCCTCCCGGAGTTCGCCCCGCGCCTCGTCAGCGTCAAGTTGTCGGGTCAACGCCTGCCAGTGATCGGCGATCCCGGCGGTGTGACGTTCGGCCCTGCTGGAGAGGTAGCATCGCGAGAGCACCTCGCTGTACCGTTCCAGATCGTTGACCAGGAGCCGCCGGGAGTTCTGCCGCAGATACCGGGCAACCACCCCGGACCCGGCAAACAGGTCCGCCGCATAGAGCTCTCGACCCCCCAGGCGGCGACGCACCTCTACTACCCCATCAGCGATGAACGGCAGCAGGGAGCGTTTGTTGCCGAGACAGGTTATCAGCTGCTCCTGCAGACAGGGGTTTTCCACCCCGGGAGGGTACCACAGCACCCGTTTGTGGTGTAGACTCTTGGGACGAAGCTCAGAACGTCTGAACTTCCGATTCTTACAGGGGGCCAACGGTGGAGTTGTACCAGAATCAGGGACGGGAACAGATCTCACAGCGCACCGTGGTTGCTCAGGTGATGGCGCGTCTCAAAGAGCTGATCGCATCGGGGCAGTACCATCCCGGAGACCGGCTGCCCACGGAACAGGAACTGGCTCAGGAGTTCGGAGTGGGCCGTTCATCCATCCGTGAGGCGATCAAGGTCTTCCAGCATCTTGGGGTGGTGGACGCCCGGGCCGCCAAGGGAACGTTCCTGCGGGACCGCGCCAATATCTCCTCTGAAGCGATCACCTGGGCGCTGCTGTTGGGCAACGACGACCTGAAGGATGTTCTGGAACTCCGGGAAGCGCTGGAGAAGATCTGCTTCGCCCGCCTTTCCGCGGCGGTAGTAAGCGGGGATAACGAGGCCCAGCTGACACTGCAACAGCTTGACGAGCAGGTGGAGGCGATGTCCCGTGCCGCCGCGGCACGCCAGATCGACCTGCTGGTTGAAGCGGACTATCGCTTTCACGGACACATTCTTGATGCCGGAGGCAATCGCCTCTTTCGGGCGATCTACGCCAGCCTGCACGCGTTCATGAGCGAAGAGATCCGCTCTACCTACACCAACATGGAAGACCTTGAGGAGGTAGCCCGGGACCATCGCGAGATCGTCCAGACCCTGCGGGACACTGCGCCGCAGAACTCCCGCAAGCGCCACGAGGAACATTTTGAGAGAACTCGCAGGTTACTGAAGCTGAGCTGAAGCTGAGCTGAAGCGAAGAGGGAAAAGCATGAACGGAAGAAACACCGGAACGGTCGCCATCGTGACCGGAGGCTACCAGGGGGTAGGCAGGGCCATTGTTGAACGCCTCATCGAAGAAGGCTGCACCAAGGTGGCAATCGCCGGTCGAAATGCCGAAGCGGGCAGTACTGCTGCCAGGGAGCTCTCAACCGGCGATGTGGAGGTCATCTTTGTGCGTACCGACACCGCCGTCGTTGCCGACTGCCACAGGCTTGTGGATACCGCCGTCAGCCATTTCGGACGGGTCAACGCCCTGGTCAATGCCGCCGGAACGGGGCAGCGCGGGTCAATTCTGGAGACTACCGAAGAGATGTGGAACGAGGTGATGAACACCAACGCCCGGGGACCGTTCTTCCTGATGCAGCGGCTCTCGCAGCACCTGGTGGAAACGGGACAACCCGGGTCGATGGTCAACATCCTCTCCATGTGTGTCCACTGCTGTCAGTCCTATCTCAGCCATTACGCCGCCAGCAAGGGGGCGCTGGCAACCCTCACCAAGAACGCAGCCAACGCGCTGCGACACCACCGGATTCGATGCAACGCAATTCTCCCGGGGTGGATGGACACCCCTGGTGAAGACGCGACACAAAAACGTTTTCATAACGCACCGGATGACTGGCTGGAGAAAGCCGAGGCGGCGCAACCCATGGGAATGCTGGTGAAACCGCACCATCTGGCCTCTCTGGCTGCCTATCTGCTCAGCCCGGAATCGGGGGTAATGACCGGCGCGCTGATCGACTTCGACCAGAACGTGGCCGGCGCTTACCCCGAATAAGGTTCCAGGGCAGCCAGCAGGAGGTCCCCAACGGCGGAGGTGGTGCCCGTCCCGCCCATATCAGGGGTCAGCTGGCGGCGGTCACCGGTGACCACCGTGCGGATAGCCTCCAGCACTCGATCCGCAGCCGCCTGGTGGCCCAGATGCTCCAGAAGCAGCTGCACCGTCCAGACCATGGCGATGGGGTTTGCCAGGTTCTTACCGGCGATGGTGGGTGCTGACCCGTGGACCGGCTCAAACATGCTGGGAAAGCGCCGCTCCGGGTTCAGGTTGCCCCCGGCGGCAAACCCCAACCCGCCCTGCAGGACAGCGCCGAGATCGGTGAGGATATCCCCGAAGAGATTGGAAGCCACCACCACGTCGAAGTCCTCCGGCCGCTGCACCAGATACATGGCCATCGCGTCAACGTGGTACTGGTCGGTACTGACGTCGGGGTAGTCCCGGGCGATCTCCGCGAAGAGCTCGTCCCAGAAGACCATGCTGTAGTTCAGGGCGTTTGACTTGGTCACGCTGGTGAGCTTTGCCGCCGTCTTGAGCCCCCGGCGGCGCCGGTCCTCTGCCCGGGCGCGGGCCAGCTCGAAGCTGTAGCGCATCAGGCGTTCGGTATTGCGCCGGGTGAAGACCGCCGTCTGCACTACTACCTCCTCGGGGGTGCCCTGGCGGGTTCGTCCGCCCACCCCGGCGTACTCCCCTTCGGTGTTCTCCCGGACAAAGACCATCTCCACATCATTGAGGGTTTTCCCTTTGATGGGGCAGTCCCTCTCGTCCAGCAGCTGGATGGGGCGCAGATTCACGTACTGGTCAAACCCCTGGCGGATCTTCAGCAGCAGCTCCCGCAGGCTGACATGGTCGGGAACGCCGGGAAAGCCAACGGCGCCAAGGAGGATTGCGTCGCTTTCGGCCAGACGCTCCATCCCGTCGGCGCTCATCATCGTACCGGTGCGGGTATAGTACTGGCAGGACCAGTCGTAGTGGCGCCAGGCGAAGCGGAACCTGCCGTCCAGCTCCGCCACCCGGTCTAGAACACGCAGTCCCTCCCGCATCACCTCAATTCCCACCCCGTCGCCGGGGATCACGTCGATCTTCCAGGTCTTCAAAACAGCGACTCAGTACTGCCGGGCCCTGGTCAGATTCTCCTCAAGGTCCTTCCGCGCTGCCTGCACGGTGGCACTTGAAGAAACCTCGGGCACCCCAACGCGCCACCAGCTCTCGTAGCCGTGGGTCATGGACTTGTGAGTTACCTTGACGTCGATCAGGACCGGACCGGTCTCCTGCCGGGCGGTTTTGACCGCAGCGTGAAGCTCATCCATGGTGCGCACGGTGAACGATTTCAGGCCGTACCCTTCGGCGATCTTCGCGTAGTCCACCACCAGGTGGTCCCCCAGCAGCTTGCCCTCGCTGTTGCGCCGCCGCCACTCGTTGGCGTAACTGCTGATTCCCTGGTTGGTCTGCAGGTTGTCGATCACCTGAAACCCCTGGTTGTCAAAGAGGATCACCGTCACCGGCACCTGCTCCTGCACCGCCGAGAGGAGCTCGCTGTGGAGCATCACGAAGCCACCGTCACCCACCAGGGAGTAGACCTTGCGGCTGCCGCCGGTGGCGATCTGCGTCCCGTAGGCGCCGCTCACCTCGTAGCCCATGCAGCTGAAGCCGTACTCCATGTGGTAACTGTCTTCGCTGCGACAGCGCCAGACCCGCTGCATGTCTCCCGGCAGGCTGCCCGAGGCGCTCACCACCACATCGTTGGGATCAAGGAGCTTTTCGTTCAGTTCCCCCAGCACGCGCACCTGGCTGAGCCCCTGAGGATCGTCGGTGGTGTACAGGCGGTCCACCTCGGCGTTCCACGCCTCCCGGACCTTCCGGACGCTGTCGCCGTAGTTGCTGCAGTATCCGCGCTGCGCCAGCCCCCGGGAAATCTGTTCCAGGGCGGTCCGGGCGTCGGCGATGAACGGCTCGGCGTCCATCTTGTAGGCGTCAAAGGTGCTGACGTTGATCCCGATCACCCGCAGTTTGGGGTTCTGGAACGCCACCTTGCTGGCGGTGGTGAAGTCTCCCAGCCGGGTGCCCACCGCGATCAGAAGGTCCGCGTCCCGGGCGATCACGTTGGCCGCCTCGCCACCGGTCACCCCGAGCCCGCCAAGGTTCCAGGGGTTGTCCCAGAGGATCGTCCCCTTCCCCGCCTGGGTCTCCCCGAAGGGGATGCCGAAGGACTCGGCAAAGGCCGCCAGTTGTTCGCCGGCACCGGAATAGCGCACCCCGCCGCCGCAGATCATCATCGGCCGGGTGCTGCGGGAGATCTCGGCAACCGCACGCTCCACTGCGGCGTCGCTCAGGGCGCGGCGGTCCTGGTGGTGCACCCGTTTGCGGAAGAACTCCTCGGGGTAGTCCCAGCTCTCTGCCTGGGTGTCCTGGGGCAGCCCGATGGTGACCGCGCCGGTGAGGGCCGGGTCGGTGATCACCCGCATCGCGTTGATCAGGGAGCTCATCAGCTGTTCCGGCCGGGTGATGCGGTCCCAGTAGACGCTCACCGCCCGGAATGAATCGTTGGCGGTCACGTTGGGGTCATCAGGGCGTTCCACCTGCTGCAGCACCGGGTCGGGCTGGCGGCAGGCGTAGGTGTCACCGGGCAGGAAGAGCACCGGAATGCGGTTCACCGTGGCTGTTCCGGCAGCGGTGACCATGTTCAGCGCCCCCGGGCCGACGGAGCTGGTCACCGCGTAGGTCCGCCGGCGGTTGTTCTGCTTGGCGAATCCCATCGCTGCGTGAGCCATCGCCTGTTCGTTCTTGCCCTGCCGGAAGACCAGGTTGTGCTTGGTCTCCACAATCGCCTCGCCAAGACCAACCACGTTGCCGTGGCCGAAGATCCCGAAGATACCCTCGAAAAACTTGTACTCCTGGCCGTCAGCTTCCAGGTACTGGCTGTCCAGGAACTTCAGCAGCGCCTGGGCCATGGTCATGCGTTGTGTCTTCATTGTGTCTGTTCCTTCTGATATTTCTGCACCGTTGCCAGATCAGCGTCGGGCCAGATCGGGGCGGTCCCATCCATCACCCAGGTATGCTCCTGCCGGAACACCCGGGAGTCCGGCCCAAAGCGGTCGTTGGGCAGGTGGGGGATCATCCAGATGTAGTACATCACATACCCCGGGGCGGCGCACTGGGAGTGGGTAACCCCGGGGGGAATAGCGTAGCTGTCAAGGTTGCGCACCTTGAACACCTCATCTTCCTTCTCGGCGTGGCCGAACCCCTGCTCCGGAAAAAAGCGGTAGTGGTAGACCTCCGGTTGGGCGTGGTCGTGGGGGGGGTAGCTGCTCCACTTGCCCGGGTGGTTCACCACCTCGCCCAGGACCATCCCGCTTTCCGGCGCGGTAGCGGCGTCGAAAATGGTGCGCACCAGCCGGGTGCTGGTATCCTGCAGGGTGCCCTCACCGAACCGCTCGGAGCGGTACTCACCAGGCTTCCACAACCGCGGGGTAAAACGCGTGTCGTTTCGCACTCCCTGAACGGCCAGCTCCGACTCAGCGTTGCCGCTGGTGACCGTTACGGGTATTCCCGTGGGCACGTGCAGCGCCACCGGCTCCTGGTCCAGGACACTCTTACGGGTGATATCTGCTGTCTGTGTCCCGCTGGTGTCCTCCCATTTCAGCGTCACCTCGCCGGTCATGAGCAAAAAAGCCCGCTCAGTCGGTCCATCACTGCTCCAGCTCTCGCCAGGCCCGAGCTTCAGGATGCCGAAGTCCATGAGCATATTGGCGTGAGCCCCGTCGATCTCAGTGACCGGGGTGTATCCCCGCGGAAAGGGTTGCGCTGGTTGTCGAATGATCATCAGGTATCCTCCTCAGGAAACAGCGACCGGCGCCCCGGTCTGTCGGGATTTCAGCGCCGCCTCAGCCAGAACCAGCGCCCTGGCTCCGTCTGTCCCGTCCGGGCCGGGCATGGCGCCGCTCTTCAGCGACTCCATCAGGGCAGCGAACTCGTTGCGGTACGCCGCAGCGTAGCGTTCCAGAAAGAAAAACATCGGCTTGGCTGCGGTCTGTCCGTCCGCATCGGCGCGGGTCACCGAGTGTTCCAGTACGTTTCCTGCCGAGAGCATGCCGCCGCTGCCGTGGACCTCGATCCGCTGGTCGTAGCCGTAGGTTGCCCGTCTGCTGTTGGTAATCACCGCCATACGCCCGCTGGCGCAGGTAAGGGTCACAACAGCGGTGTCCACATCGCCGAGCTCACCAATCTTTTTGTCCGTAAGCGCCGCAGCTGCAGCGTAGACCATTACCGGCTCCTCGCCCAGCAGCCACCGGGCCATATCGAAATCGTGAATGGTCATGTCCCGGAAGAGCCCTCCGGAAACCTTGATATATTCAGCCGGGGGCGCGCCGGGGTCCCGGGATGAGATTGTGACGATCTCGGGGGTACCAACCTCGCCGCCGTCAAGGGACTTCTTCAGGGCCATGAAGTTGGGATCAAAACGACGGTTGAACCCCAGCATCAGGCGTGCTCCGGTGGTCTTGACCACATCAAGAACGGCCTGGACGCGGTCCATGCTCAGGTCGATAGGCTTCTCGCAGAAGATCGCCTTGCCGGCCCGGGCGGATCGCTCGATAAGGTCGGCGTGGGTGTCTGTGCTGGAGCAGATCAGGACCAGATCCACCTCAGGGTCCTCAAGAATGGTCTCAACCGGAGCTACCGTGGCGCCGTAGGCCTGGGCAACCTCAACGGCGGCCTTCTCAAAGACGTCAAACACATATTTCAGGGTGCTTTCCGGATGCCCTCCCACGCTGGCGGCGTGGATCCGCCCGATTCTTCCTGCGCCGATGAGTGCTGCTTGTATCATTGGTACCTCCGCTAAATATCCTGTCTGGTTTGTAGTGCGACGAAGCGCCCCTGCTTCGCCAGAAGACAGGAGCGCATTACTAGTCAGTCAAAGCCGAATTGTCGGACAACCTCGATATGGACCGAGGCCTCCATATGATCAGCCGGCGGGGCACAACACCCCCCCGGCCGTAGACGAAACCGTCGTGGGAGATCAATGCCCCAGTTTTTTCCGGTTTCGCATCGTATCCAGGATAACGGCGGTGATGATAATCACACCCTTCAGAATCTGCTGCCAGTACGATGACACGCCAAGAAGCTGAAGGCCGTTGTTCATGACGGCGATAATCAGGGTACCCACCACGGTACCACCAATCGTACCGAGACCGCCCTGAAGACTGGTACCGCCGATGACCGCACTGGCAATCGCATCAAGCTCGTACATAATACCGGCACTGGGTTGTCCCGCGCTCACCCGAGCTGTCATAACGACCGCTGCAATGCTGGTCATAAGGCCGGCAAAGGCATAGACCATGATCTTATGCCGATCAACATTAACCCCGCAGATAAACGCGGCTTGCTCGTTTCCACCGATCGCGTAGGTATACTTGCCGAAGCGTGTCCTTGACAACATGAAATGCGCGATCAGAGCTACGATAAGGAAGATGATAACCGGAATCGGAATAAAGAAGTTTCGTCCAAACTCCAGAATCGATCCCTGCCCGAGATACTGATAGCCTTGAGTCAGGTTATCGATCGGGCGACCGCCGGAAATGAGGAAGCCAATTCCTCGGGCTGATACCATCATACCCAGCGTCGCGATAAACGGTGGGATTTTGAACTTCGCATGAAGAAACCCGTTAAAAGATCCGGCGAGGACACCGATGATCAGCGCTGCTGCGACGGGAATGATCACCGGCAGGCCGTAGGCCTCCCGTGCCAGTATTGCGGAGATAACGCCGATCATCGCTACCAGAGACCCGGAGGAAAGATCAATACCACCGGTTATGATGACATAGGTAACACCGAGGGCGATAATCCCGATAACAGAGGATTGTCGCAGAATATTGACGATATTCCGGAACCTCAAAAATATCGAAGAGCCACCGTCGATGGTGAGAACTGCCAGCAATGCAGACATACCCGCCAGAACGAGGAGAATACCCCATCGATTGACGAACTTCTTCAGATCGAATCCTTTTGCGGTTTCAGCCGCGTTTGATGCAGAGCCCATATCGTATCCCCCTATTCTTACTGTGTAATCGATTCACCAGAGGCGAGGTGCAACACTTTCTCCTGTGTCGCCTCTTCTCGAGTCAGTTCTCCAGCCTTTTCACCCTCGTGCATCACGATGATTCGATCACTCATACCGAGGACCTCAGGCATTTCCGAAGAAACCATGATGATCGCCTTGCCGGCCTGGGCCAGCTTGGTCATCAGTTTATGAATCTCAGACTTCGCTCCGACGTCGATACCGCGGGTCGGTTCGTCCAGGATCAGAATATCAGGTTCAGTGAGGAGCCAACGGCCTATCAGGACCTTCTGCTGGTTGCCCCCACTCAGGTTGAGAATGATCTGGTCGAGACTGGGTGTCTTCACCGCAAGGGCGACACGCTGTCGCTGACAGTCTTCTTCAATGAGATTGTCGTCCAACCCGGTCGCTCTGACGTACTTGTCGATGTTCGAGACGATCATGTTGTCCCGGACCGACAACGGCAGATACAGTCCCGTCATCTTTCGGTCTTCCGTCAACAATCCCATGCCGGCAGCAATTGCATCCATCGGCTGCTTGATC
>SKHA01000122.1 GCA_007117185.1 Spirochaeta sp.
ACCACCCACTCGCACATGTTGGTCACCTGATCGGCAAAACGCTCCAGGAAGCGGTTCACCAGCACCAGCTCCAGTCCCTTCTCGAGGGAATCCGGATAAGCACGAATTATCGCGACGATCTGCCGGGAGAGCTGAGCGTGCAGCTCGTCCACCTGGTCGTCCCGGGCAGCAACCTCCCGGGCCTGACGGCCGTCACGCTCCACGTAAGCGGTAAGGAAATCCTGAAGCATCGCCAGATCCAGCTCAAGCATCCTGCGGATCAGGGGCATCGTCGGGGCGAAGGCGGGGTCGGTGATGATCCGGGCCTTTTTAGCGATGTGACGGGCGTGGTCGCCGATGCGCTCGAGTGCAGTGGTGATTTTTGCCGTTGTCAGCAGCTCCCTCAGATCTGTGGCGTCAGGATGCTGCTGGACCACGATGCGCGCGGACAGTTCATCCATGGAGAGTTCCATCGCGTCGATGGCCTGGTCCGCCGCAATGATCTCATCCGCCAGGGTGAAATCCCGCATCTCCAGGGCAAACATCGCCTTCCGAAGTGCCTCCTGAACGAGAACACCCATTCGGAGTATGCCATCGTGGAGTTCCCGCAGTTGGTCAGTCAGGTTTTCTCGTTCCATAACGTACATCATTCTCACCCGTAGAGTGAGAATAATGCAACATTGTTAGAGAATTATGAGGACAGGCTGTTTTTCAGCGCAGAACCCGGGCGTTCCCCGCCCAGATACTCCAGATCTGGTCTTCATCCGCAGGCTGGCCGTAATCGGTCAGCATCGTCACCGCCAGCGCCCCGGAAGCCCAGCCGAATTGCAGGCACTTCTCCGGTTCCCATCCTTTCAGCAGGCCATAGAGCAGGCCGCCTACGAACCCGTCGCCGCCGCCGATGCGGTCCAGAACGGGGATCTCCCTGGGTTCAGCGGTGTGCCACTGCCCGTTGGCGGAAACCAGGGCGCCCCAAAGATGGAGGTTGGCGCTTACCACCTCCCGCAGGGTGGTGGCGTAGACCGAGACATGGGGAAACTTCTTCTGGACGGTCTGGATCATCTCCCGGAAGCTGTTCATCTTGCCTGCCAGGTCCCGCCCACCCGCTTCGGGGCCGGGTATGTCCAGGCACAGCTGAAAGTCCTCCTCGTTCCCCACCAGGATATCGGAAATACTGGCGATCTCGTGAAAGACCCCCCGCAACTCCTCCTCGCGGCCTTCCCAGAAGGAAGCACGGTGGTTCAGGTCGAAGGAGATGCGAGTTCCGTGGCGTTTTGCCGCCCGGGCCACCTCCAGGCAGAACGTAGCCGTCTCCGGGGACATCGCCGCGATCAGCCCCGAGAGGTGCACCACTCCCACCCCCTCCTCACCGAAAATACGTTCCAGATCGAAGTCTTCCGCCGAAAGAGTGCGCCCCACCTCGCCGGCGCGATCGTTCTGGACACGGGGACCCCGCAGGCCGTAGCCGCTGTCGGCAAGGTTGAACTGGTGTCGATATCCCCAGGGACCTCCCTGTTCAACCTCCGGTCCCTCTACGTCGATGTGTCGCGATGCGAGGTTGTCCTTGATGAGACGTGAAATGGGGCTTCCCTTGACGAACTTGCTGAGAACCTTGACGGGCATGCCCAGGAAGGAGGCCACGCTGACAACGTTGGACTCGGCGCTGGTCACCTGAAGCTGCATGAGCCCGCCGGCGTGCATCGGCTGTCGGTCCGCAGGGGTCAGACGAACCCCCATACTGGTGGCGGTGAGCAGGGCGTACCGCCGGTCGTTCTTGATTTTCATAGGGAAAGATTAACCGATTTGTTTCGTTTTCAACAAGTAATCGTAAGCATTCCCACCCTGCAGCGATCAGGGTTGGCTGCTGCGGCTCTCGCCGTAGATCCGGGCTCCCTGGTCCATCCCGATCACCAGGGTTCTGCCGGACGCGCGGTGCCGCAGGGAGATTGTACCGGCCAGGGAGTTTCGGTCCTCCAGCACAAAGACCTCTCCCGGGGTGACCAGATTGTCCTTCAGCAGCTCCAGAAACCCCGGATCCGAGGCGTCCACCCGGGAGATGGAGACCACAGCCCCAACCTGCTGCAGGTCCATGGTACGTGAATCGGTGGCGGCGATCTCCCCCTCTGCGGAGGGTATGGGGTCGCCGTGGGGGTCCGCCACGGGAAAGCCCAGGTACGCGTCGATGCGGTGAATGAAGCGTTCTGAAACGGCGTGCTCCAGCCGCTCCGCGTCGTCGTGCACCTCGCCCCAGTCGTACCCCAGTACCTGTTCCAGAAACGTCTCGATGAGGCGGTGCCGCCGGATCATCGTCAGCGCCAGCGAGCGCCCCCGAGGGGTAAGGGACACCCCTTTTCTGGGGAGGTACCGCACCAGGTCGCGCTCGGAGAGGTGCTTTACCATCGCCGTGGCGGTGCCGGGGGTGACCCCCATCGCGTCGGAGAGCTGTTTCATCTGCAGGATCTCCCCGGGGGAGTGCTCTGACTGCTGATAGATCGTCTTTATATACTGCTCTACCGTGCTGGTTGCCACAAATCAGAGCATAATGGACCCGTCCCGGGCAGACAACACCCGATCAACCAATAGCTTTGCGAGTTCCCGGAAATCCGCTACCATGAGTTCATCGTGAACAGCCATATACTTGCCACCCTCACCGTTACCGTTCCTATCATCCTGCTGATCATCCTTGGTCAGATCACCCGGGTTACCCGGGTGATTTCCGACGGGGGGCTGCAGGACATCAAAAAGCTCATCGTCAACGTGGCGCTGCCGGCGGTGTTCTTTCAGACCTTTCTCACCATCGAGGTGGACCCGCGCTACCTGGTCCTGAACGTGGCGGTGCTGGCCATCCTGACCGTCCTGCTGCTGGCAGGCTATCTCATTGCCAGACTCCCCCTGTGGGGGGGCTCCCCGGCGACGGTTCCTTTTCTCATGACCGGTTTCGAGTTCGGGATGCTGGGGATCAGCCTTTTCGGCACCGTCTGGGGGATGGACCGAATTGGTGCGATCAGTGTTCTGGGGCTGCCTCACGAACTGTTCATCTGGTTTCTCTATGTGACGCTGCTGAAACGCCGTTTCGGCGGAGAGACCTCCCCAGGGGCCACCCTGAGAAGTTTTGTGAGTTCACCGATCATCATCGCGATCTTCGCCGGGGTGATCCTTAACGTTACCGGTATCGGCGCGGCCCTCTCGCCGTCGCTTCCCGGGCAGGCACTGCTGCGAACGACTGACCTTGTCGGATCGATTATCGGACCGTTGATCCTGCTGGTCATCGGTCACGGGATGCGGATTCGCTGGTCCGCCGTCGTCGCGGCGGCGCCCCTGGTGCTGATCAGGGGCGCCGTGGTGGTGGCGATGGGCCTCTTCATGGTGCCCTGGCTGATTGCGCTTCTGGGGCTGCCGCCCATCTACCAGCACGCCCTGTTCACCCTGCTGATCCTGCCACCGCCGTTC
>SKHA01000048.1 GCA_007117185.1 Spirochaeta sp.
CTGGAGACACCGCCAGAAACTGAGACACCGCCAGAAACTGAGGCACCGCCGCTACCAGAGACGCCCTTAGCCCCTGCTGTCGCTGCGGTGCCTTCGCCATCAGACGAAACTGATCGCCGGCAGCCCCCGGAAAACCGAATCGAAGCAGACCGGGCGTCCCCGGGTGGTGCTCCCCCCGACAGCGCTGAGGCAGGTCCATCTCTGGAGGAAGCCCCTCCGCCGCCACGCAGCGTCACCACACTGCCCCCGGTTCCCCCTCGGGATCCCACAGTCGCCCGCCGGGAAGTCTCCTCAGGAGAGCGCTTTACCGTTTCCCTTCCCGGTCCCGGATGGATCTACCTGGGCAGTTCCCGGCAGATCGAGTTTCTCGGTCGGGAGTCAGTCGAATCGGGGGTTCGATTCTTTTTCCGCCTGCCTCCCCAGACCGAAACCGGGGGTGATCACACTGCGGAGTTGCTCTTCGAGCAACAGGATCTGACAAGTGGAACCCGCAACAGCCATACCGAAGAGATCACACCCCGGCTCGCAGCCGTTGAAGAGCCCCCTGGTGCACGTACCGCTCCGCGCTCTTCCGTGCCCGATCAGAATCGGGCAGGACAGGCTGAGATCGCCGCCGATGAGGCATCTGCACCTTCCCCAACTGATCCCGGTTCACCGGATTTTCTGCCCCGTATCGAAACGCTGTTTGAGCGGGGAGACGTCATGGAAGCGCGAACCCTCCTGGAAGACGCTCTGGAGCAGCTCAACTATAGCTCGGCGGAACTGCTCTTTCGGCTGGCGCAGCTGCTGGAAGAGCCAGGTGATCACCGGGATCTGCGGCGGTCCCGGGAGCTGTATCAGCGGGTCAGGGATGAGTTTCCCTTCAGCGTCTATCGTGAGAGATCCCGGGCCCGGATCGAGTTCCTGGACCGGCACTTCTTCCTCATCCGTTGACAGGGGCATGGACGATATTTTATAAATAGCGTTCCTGTAGTATTATGCTTGATCGATTGACCGACCGCCTGACAGATACAATACGTTCCATCTCCGGTAAGAGCCGCATTTCCGAAAAGAACATTGAGGACGCGGTAGAAGAGATCAAGAACGCCCTGCTCGAGGCTGACGTCAGTCTCAAGGTGGTCCGCCGGTTTGTCAGTCGGACCATCCGCGAGGCATCAGGAGAAGCGGTCCTGCGGTCCGTTTCGCCGGGGCAGCAGTTCGTCAAGGTCGTCCATGACAAACTGGTTGAGTTTCTGGGGGATGAACGGCAGGACTTGACCTTGCGCGGGCCGGATGTGACCTCGGTCATTCTCCTTGCCGGGCTGCAGGGGTCTGGAAAGACCACCACTGCTGCCAAGCTGGCGCGCAGGCTGAAAGCAGAGGGCCGTCGGCCCCTTCTGGTGGCGGCGGATCTGGTAAGGCCGGCTGCGGTAGATCAGCTGGAGCAGCTGGGTAAACAGGTGGATGTTCCGGTAGAGCTCTCCCGGGGAGAGAAAGACCCCCTCAAGGTGGTCAAGGCGGGGCTGGCCCGAGCCAAAAAGGAACAGTACAACGTACTGATCATCGATACTGCCGGTCGCATGCAGGTTGATGACGCGCTCATGGCGGAGATTCGTGCGGTTTCCAAGCTGGCACAACCGGATGAGCGCATCCTGGTCGCTGACGCGATGACAGGTCAGAACGCCGTTGAAGTTGCCCGGGTCTTCCATGAAAGCCTGGCCCTTACCGGTGTGATTCTGAGCAAGTTTGACAGCGACACCAGGGGTGGTGCGGCGCTGTCCATCAAGACGATCGCCGATACGCCGATCAAGTTCATCGGAACCGGCGAAAAGCCGGAAGACCTTGAGCCGTTCTACCCGGAACGGATCGCTTCGCGCATTCTGGGCATGGGCGACGTGGTCAGCCTGGTTGAGAAAGCCCAGGAGACGATCAACGAGGAAGATGCCCTGCGGCTGCAGAAAAAGATGCAGACCGCAACCTTTACCCTGGAGGACTACCTTGAGCAGTTCCAGCGGGTGAAAAAGATGGGGTCCCTGAAGTCGGTGATGGAGATGATCCCGGGAATGCAGGGTCAGGTGGACCCGGATTCCCTGGACCTGGACCAGGTCAAGCGGGAAGAGGCGATGATCCTTTCCATGACCCTGGAAGAGCGCAGGAACCACCGGATTATCGGTGTGTCCCGGCGCAAGCGCATCGCCGGTGGCAGCGGTGTGTCCGTATTTGAAGTGAATCAGCTCATCAAGCGTTTTGACAAGACGCGATCGATGATGAAGAAGATGACGAAGAACAAGAAGTATCAGCAGCAGATGATGACCCGAATGGGTCAGCGATAACCAGGAGGAAAACGGTGAGTACCAAGATCAGATTGAAAAGATTCGGGACCAAGAAGCGCCCCTTTTACCGGATTGTAGTGATGGATACCCGCACCGCCCGAGACGGTCGCTCTCTCGACGAGGTGGGATTCTACCATCCCCTGACAGCGGACCAGGAGCAGCAGGTGCAGCTGGACGAGGAAAAGATCCGCGCCTGGCTGGGCAAGGGCGCACGTCCCACCGACACGGTGCGGAAGATCCTGAACAACAACCAGCTGACGGTCAAATAAGTACCGCGCCGCGGCGCCTGGGAGATAACTCATGGAACGTGAACTTGTAGAATACATAGCAAAATCTCTGGTGGATGAACCGGACTCCGTTGAGGTGCATATCATCGAGGGAGAGAAGTCCACCATCCTTGAGCTCAAGGTTGGCACTGAGGACGTGGGGAAGGTCATCGGTAAACATGGCCGTATTGCCAAAGCGATACGCACCCTCCTCAGCGCAGTCTCCACCCGGACGGGAAAACGGATTGTTCTGGAGATCCTCGACTAGATGATCGCCCTCGGGGCCACCCGGAGTCCCCACGGGGTTCATGGAGCGATCAAGGTTCATTCCTTTTCCGGAGAGACCGATCACTTCAGGGACCTGTCTTCGGTGGAACTGCGACGGGATGGCAAGAGCATAGCGTTGAAGGTGGTCTCTGTGGAGATACATCACCAGACCCCGGTGATCTTCTTCCAGGACGTGGAGACTCCCGAAGCAGCCCGCAGGTACTGCGGGTGGGAGATATGGGTCGAATCAGCTCATGCGGCACCGCTTACGGGTGATGAGTTTTACATCGCCGACCTGATTGGGTTGCAACTGCAGGCGCAGGGCCGGGAGATCGCCCGGGTCACCGCTGTCTTTGACGGCGCCCAGGCGCCCCTTCTGGAGGTGGCTGTCGCTGCGGGAGATTCTCGGCGCCTGGTGCCGTTCATGGCTCCCTACATCGGCCGGGTTGATATCGAAGCAGGCTCTATCGAGCTGGAGGCGCCGTGGGTTCTGGATATCGAGTAACGGTGCTCACGCTCTTTCCGGAGCTTGTGACCGAGTACTTCAGAACGTCCATCGTGGGGCGCCTGGTTGAGCGGGGAGACGTGGTGCCTGAAGTTGTTGATATTCGCGACTTCACCACCGACCGGCACAGAAGTTGTGATGATGCACCGTATGGTGGCGGGGCGGGGATGGTTCTGATGGCCCAGCCCCTGGCAGCGGCGCTGGAGTCCGTTGACGCGCGGGCCCGACACGTGGTATTCCCAACACCTGCGGGATTACCGTTTGTGCAGGGTGACGCCCAGCGTCTGGCCGGGCTGGACGGGATGGTTTTGATCTGTGGTCGCTATGAAGGGATCGATCAACGCGTCGTTGACGAGTACGTTGACGAAGAGGTCTCCCTTGGTGACTACGTGCTCTCCTCGGGAGAGCTTGCGGCGATGGTCGTGATGGACGCGGTGTATCGCCTTCGTGACGGTGCGATCCGTCGTGAAAGCGTGGTTGAGGACAGTTTCCAGGACGGACTGCTGGAGTACCCGCACTACACGCGGCCAGAGACGATCCTGGGCAGGCGCGTGCCGGAAGTGTTGCTTTCCGGCCATCACGAGCGGATCCTTGCCTGGCGGCGCAGAAAACAGCTGGAACGGACTGCCTGCCGGAGACCGGACCTGCTTCAGCGTGTCGCTTTGAGCGAGGACGAACGGGTATTTACAGAAGAGATCCTGAAGGGAGAGAAGGACAATGGACGCAATCAAGGCAGTTGAAGCCGCAAATATGAAAGACAGTGTGGACGAGTACCACATTGGCGATACCGTCAAGATTCACTTTCGCATCGTTGAGGGCAAGACGGAACGGACCCAGATCTACGAAGGTCTGGTGATGGCGGAGAACAACGCCGGTGTGCGCAAGACCATTACCGTCCGCAAGATGAGCTACGGAGTTGGTGTCGAGCGGATCTTTCCTGTTCACAGCCCCAGAGTCCAGCGCATCGAGATTGTCCGTCGTGGACGGGTACGGCGGGCCAAGCTGTACTACATCCGTGATCGCGTCGGTAAGGCAGCCAAGGTTGCTGAACTTGTGCGCCGGAAAGTAAAATAGCAAAACGGAGTGACGGTACCTGCCCTCCTGCGGATGAGCGGATCACCCCCTCAAGGGCTTCCGTCCGGGGGGGCTTCTGTGCGGGTATCCGTTGTGTCTGCACAGAGCCCGGAACGGCTGGTACTGGTTGGTCCAGGGGTTCGTCTCGAGATCGATAGACCTCCGGGGATCTCCCCCGGCTCTTCTTTCATCCTCTCTACAGTCAACCGCCGCGGGCAGTTGTTCCTGAAGCTTGTTCCACTGGGAACTTCTTCCGGCACCGCTGTGATTGAGCAACGGGATCCGGTTGCCCGGGCTCTGGCTTCCGCTCTGGTGGCATCCGGGCGCGGTGAATCGGCAGCGTTGATGGAACAGGTTATCGCCCGTCTTCCCCGGTCCTCACGGTATCAGCAGCGACCGGGTAGGGAGCATCTGCACCGCCAGGTTCGTGCGTCGGTGGAGCTGGCAGATCGGGGCTTTTCTGAAGACTACACCCACCTGGCGACGCTGATCAGCGGCATCTTCAGCGGTGGCGGCGGTCACGGTAGCGCCTCCAGGGAACACCACCAGGAAAAGCAGCCCGAAGGTAACCCGGAGGATTCGTCGCTGGGGTCGTACCTGCGGCGTACCGTCAGCGTACCCGATAATTTCCTGCAGTTGTACAACCATATTCTTCCCGATGCCCCCCTGCACTGGGTAACGGTGCCTCTGCGGGCGCGGCAACCGAAGGTTTCGCCGCTTGTCACCGTTGAAGGAGTGCTCAGGGTAGGGTGGAACGAGAAAAAACGGCGCTCTGAGCAGGCGATCCTCACTGTGGAACGTCCGGGGGGCGGCCGGTGGTGGTTTTCCTGGTCCCTTCCCGATGGATCACTCACTTCGTGGCACTCCCGTGGCGAAGCGATCCCACAGAGGCTACTTGCCGGGCTCACCAAATCGGTACATACTGAGAACAGAAAACAAAATGTTTTCACCGACGGATTTCCCGACGGAGAGGCAAACGTTCCTGAGATTGATCACTATGGCTGAGACGGCATCTGTAGCATTACGGTACGATCGCAGCCTTCCGGCGCCGTTTGTGGTAGCCAGCGGCAGGGGAGATCTGGCCGCCCGCATCGCTGGAATCGCCGCAGAAGCAGGTGTCCCGGTAAGGGATGATCCTGACCTTGCTCAGCGCCTTGTCTGTCTGGACCCTGGTGCGGTGATCCCGGAGGAGCTTTTCGCCCCGGTGGCGGAGATCCTGGCTTTTGTACTTGCCCTGGACGGAGAAGGATGAAAGAGATTGCAGTAGACCAGCTTAAACCGGGCCAGCGTTACTCACGGCCCATCTACATTGACGCGGACAGTCTCTTCGTTCCTGAAGGGGTAGCCATCAAGGAACGGGACATCGAACGTCTGCGAAAGTGGGATGTCACCGTCCTCAGGACCGAGGGAGAACCGATCTCCGATGATCCCCAGGCGGCGTTCAACGCATTCTTCCTCAGGGCGTTCAACAGTCCGACCCAGCGGGGCATAACCCGCATGTATGGCGCGTTGAAGGATCGCCTGATGGAGTGTTTCGGCAGAATCCGCAACAAGGAATCAGTGGAACAGGACGCGGTGAATCGCGTGGTGGACGAGCTGGTGAAGCTGATAGAAGCGAGCCCCAATGACGTTGTTCAGTACATGCTCTACGGCATGCAGGGAGAGACCGGCGAGGTGGAGAACGCCCTCAATACCGCGGTGTTCTCGGCGATGGTGGGGCAGAAAATGCAGATCTCCCGGCATCATCTGCTGACCCTGGTAACGGCGGCGGTGCTCCACGACATCGGCATGGTACGCGTTCCCGAAGAGATCCTCGCCAAAAAATCCGCACTCACCGAGGATGAACGGCGGCAGGTGCAGACCCATCCTGTCCACTCCTACAAGATCATCACCAAAGATCTTTCCTACGGTGAGGAAGTGGGTCGGGCAGCTCTGCAACACCAGGAACGTTGGGACGGTGCCGGCTACCCCCGGCGCCTCAAAGGAGATGCCATCTGCCTGGAGGCAAGAATCATCTCCGTGGCTGACTCGTTCGTGGCTATGGTTTCGCACAAACCGTATCGCACCTCCATGATCGGCTATACGGCGATGCGTAACCTTCTCAGCGACAACGGAACCCGATTTGACCCTGCGGTCCTGAAAGTTTTTATCCAGGTTCTGGGGATCTACCCCATTGGGAGCATCGTCCTTCTCAGTGACTCAAGTGTCTGCCGGGTCCTGGAAAACCGCAGCAACGCCCCCCTGAAACCGATTGTCAAGACGATCATAGACCGGGATGGACACGAATACATCGATGACAACGGCGCTGTCATCGATCTGGCTGAGGACAAGAGCGTCTTTATTGCCCGGGCCGTCGACGCCAACTCCCTGGCCGACAAACACCGCAGTCGTTGACCCCGAAGGAGAGCACCACCGCCCGTGGTCGCAACGGTGAACACAGGGCGGCGCAGTTTCTCCGGCAACACGGGTACACTATTCTCGCGCAAAACTTCAGGAGTCGTACCGGAGAGGTCGATATAATAGCAGGGACAGAGTTTGTGACGGCGTTCGTTGAAGTGAAGAGCTGGCGAACGGTGCCGATGGACGCTCTTGAGTATTCCATCGGGGGGGCCAAGCGAAACCGGTTGGTCCAGACGGCGCGTTACTTTCTGAGAGAGTTTCCGGAGTATCGGGAACGGACCCTGCGTTTTGATGTGATATTCGTATCAACCGGTGACGGAACGATTCGTCACTTCGAAGGAGCGTTTGAGGCGTCATGCCCAGAGTAGCCCGTCCGTTGGATCTGGAACGTATCTCGATGCTGCAAAGCCAGATCCGCGACCCAGACTACATAACCTCAGCTATTGATCGGCTTGCCGGTCGGATTACCGACCACCTGTTGAATTTTGACGAGCCGGGAGCGTCCATGCGACAGGAAGACCAGGTTCACCTCCTGGCAAACTCCTCCAGCATGGAAAATGCCGTCTCCCGGGTTGACCGGCTGTAAGGGCCGGAGTGAATCCGGATCAGCGTGTCGAACAGATCGCGATCATTGACGGACCAGACGTGACGACTGACCTCCCACACCGCCGCCAATAACCGAATGACCTCCGCTTCCGGCAGACCTCGTTCAATGCCGGCGCGGAGGGCCCGGGAGATCGCCAGAAGGTCAGCCTCCGGGTTCTGCCCGGGGATGCCCGCCAGCAGCCCCGCCGCGGTGACTCGTACAGCGCTGTCGCTGTCCTGAACGGTGCTGTGTCGCAACTGGCTGCGTGCCTCTTCACCACCGATCCGTGCCAGCAGGCTTAACGCTCTGATTCGCGTCCCCGGATCAACCCGGTAACCGGGGGTCACCGTGAGGATCCGAAAGTCCCGGTCCAGCATATCCACCACCAGGGGTACCGCAGCGATGCGCATCTCTCCGGCAGGAAAGCGGCGAATGTCTTCCTCGATCCAGTCCAGCCCCATGATCTGGGCCTCCCGGCTTCGATTCTGCAGATAGGTTCGCTGCTGCAGGACGTTGCGCTCCAGCGCTTCCGGAACAGAACCGGCAGGGACCCAGTGAGGTCGTTGTTCCTCCGATGAGAGGGGCAGGGGGTAGAGCAACGCGACGATGGCAAGGAAGAGAAACACACCCATCTCTGCTATGGTGACCAGGGGGTGACTGCTTGTCAACGGCCGAATGCCGGTATAAAATTGTCCGCATGCTGCGTGCCATAATGCCGGGCTCCTTCGATCCCCCTACAAACGGCCACCTCAATCTTATTGAGCGTGCCACCAGGCTCTTTTCGCGACTCTACGTCGTTGTTGCCCACAACAGCCAGAAGAGCTACACCTTTTCGGCGGAAGAGCGGCTGGAAATGATGGCAGACCTGACTGCTCCGTGGCCCAACGTAGAAGTACACCTCTGGGAACGGATGATTGTTGAATTCGCCCAGCAGGTTGATGCCCCGGTGATGATCCGCGGAGTCAGGGCGCTTTCAGACTTTTCATACGAGTTTGAGCTTTCCATGCTCAACAAGGGGTTGGATTCGGCCATAGAGACGATCTTCATGCCCACCGACGCGCGGTATTTTGTCCTCCGTTCTTCGGCGATAAAGGAGCTGGTCCGGCTCGGTGGTGATGTGTCTACCATGGTCCCTTCACTGGTGGAGCGGGCTCTGCGGAACAAGATTCGGCCGGCGGCCGAGGTTGACAAAGGATAGTACCGCCGCTATTATTGGCGCTCATACGTTTTTCGAGAGGATACGATAACATGGCTGTTCCGAAGAAGAAACATTCGAAATCACGAACGCGGCGTCGCCGTAAGATAAACGGAAAACTTGGGCTGCCGACACTGGTAACCTCGCCGGAGTCCGGCGAACTGGTTCGGCGCCATCGTGTGGATCTGACCTCCGGGTTTTATCGCGGTAAACGCGTGATAGACGCGGAGGAACTCAGCTGATCTGTTCAGGAGGATACCATGGACGAATTGTTTGAAAAGATGAAGAAGCTCATCGCCGAAAAGCTTGAGATTGAAGAAGACAAGATCACAATTGACTCTTCTTTCCGGCAGGACCTTGGCGCTGACAGCCTTGATACGTACGAGCTTGTGTACGCCATCGAAGAGGAAATGGGCATCTCCATTCCTGACGAGAAGGCCAACGAGTTCGAGACTGTTCGGGACGCGCTTGATTTTCTGAAGTCACAGCAGAAGTAGTTCCGTTACCACAGTTGAAATGCGCCCGGCTCCTGCGAGCCGGGTTTCTTTTATGTCATTCCTTAAACCACCATCTTCGGGCATCTCTGTCGATTCGACCCGCCGTAAGGAATTGCAGAAATTCCAGGTTGCGGCGACCCTGCGGTTTCGTCGGCTGGAACTGTTGAATCAGGCGTTTGCCCACCGTTCCTGGGCAAACGAGCAGGAAACGCCGGTGTTCAATAATGAACGCCTGGAGTTTCTTGGCGACTCCGTCTTGGGGCTGGTTGTTGCTGAGTACCTTCACGAGATACTTACAGACAGGCCTGAAGGGGACCTGGCGCGCATCAAGAGTTTCGTTGTCAGTGAAGAGAGCCTTGCGGTTGTCGCTCAACGTATCCACGTTGACCGATACGTCCTCATCGGAAAAGGGGAGGAACAGTCCGGTGGCCGGGAGAAGAAGGCGATCCTGGCTGACTGTCTTGAGGCGATCATCGGTGCGTGGTTTCTGGACTCGGGATTTCGTCCTGCCCGGAAATTTGTACGGCAGCATCTGGTTCCGGAAATTGAGAAGGTGCTGCAGAACAAGCACCGCCAGGACTACAAGACTCTCCTTCAGGAGCACGTGCAGAAGCGTTACAAAACCTATCCGCGGTATCAGGTGGAGCGCAAGTCCGGACCAGATCATGACCGGACGTTCTGGGTCGCCGTTGAGGTAGACGGTCAACGGTACGGCCCTGGTGAGGGCAAAAACAAGAAGGAAGCGGAACAGGCCGCAGCAGAGCAGGCTTACAAAGCGCTTTTGGACTCCTGAGGGTCCCGCCCCAGGCGCTGTGCCGCAAACGTTCCTGCAATACTCAGAAGGCGCTCTCGGGTATTCAACTCAGGATCATCCAGGACGGTCTCCAGCAGCTCCTCCAGCACCATCCCAACTACTGGTCCCGCTGGTATGTTGGCGTACTGCATCAGGTCCTTGCCGTTTACTGCCAGATCGGAACGGGTGAGCACAGCGTTGGCAGCGATTATTCGATGTATCCGGTCCTGAAGTTCGTCCATGACCGAGTGCGTCGGCAGGTGGCCGCTCTTGCCACAGGTATCGGCACGACGAAGCCGAATCAGGTCATGGATAGCGTCCACACCGACCCGGGCGATAAGTCGTCGTACCGCGCTGTCCGAGTAGTCCGGTGAGTAGTCAAACATGTGGTGCCGCACCAGATGAACAACTCTGGTGGTGAACTGTTTGGGAAAGCGCAGCCGTTGCAGAAGCGTCTCGGCCATCCGTGCGGATTCCTCATCGTGGCCGATGAAATGCTGTCCCCGTTTGTCCTGCCCGGAGCAGCGGGGTTTGCCGATATCGTGAAGCAGCGCGGCCCAGCGCAGATGGGGCTGGTCAGGAGGAGAGCAGTCACAGCTCCTGAACAGATGCTCAACCAGTCCATCCACTGCGGTGCTCTCCAGGATCTCCGGAATTATTTTCGCCAGCAGGCCGGTTCGCCACAGCATCATCCAGCCCAGTGAGGGTGTCTCCGCACGCATCATTTTCTCAAACTCCGCAGCGATCCGTTCCACCGACACAGCCGCTACGGTGGGTGCAAGTACGATTATTGCCGACTCTACATCCGGCTCAGGGTCAAAGCGCAGGGTAGTGGTGAACCGGACCGCTCTGACCATTCGCAGTGCATCCTCGGAAAAACGCTCCCTGGCGCTGCCCACCGTGCGTATCCGCCGGTCCCGGAGATCATCCCGACCCCCGAACGGGTCCACTACCGTTCCTGTGCGCGGGTCCAGCGCCATCGCGTTGATGGTCAGATCCCTGCGGGAGAGATCTTCATGGAGGGAGCGGGTGAAAGAGACCGCATCGGGGTGGCGGCTGTCGGAATAGCCGTGCTCGATCCGGTACGTGGTGACCTCGTAGGGCTCTCCCTGAAACATAACGGTAACAGTGCCGTGCTGAATGCCGGTGGGGATAACACGAGGAAAGAGGTCCATGACTTCCTGGGGAGTTGCTGAGGTGGCAAAGTCGTAATCGCTGTTGCGCTCTTTTCTCAGGGCGTCGCGAACCGCTCCACCGACGATGTACAGCTCATGACCTGCGTCGTGGAAATGACCGGCGAAGCGTTTAACCCGTGGGGGAATATGAATCATTGGGGGATGGTACAACAGGAGCAAAAAGCTGTCGATCACAAAAAAGGCGTGACCCCGGGGGGCCACGCCTTTTCGCTGTGATGAAGCGTCGACTACTGCAGCAGCTGCAGGACCGACTGGGTCTTCATGTTGGCCTGGGCAAGCATCGCTGTTGAGGACTGCACAAGAATCTGGTTCTTGGTGTACTGAACAATTTCCGCTGCCATGTCCACGTCGCGGATCCGGGACTCCGCTGCCTGCAGGTTCTCCGCGCCGACACTGAGGCCGACCCGAGCCATGTCCAGGCGGTTCTGGTACGCACCGAGATCGGCGCGCTGCTTGCTGACCGTCCGCAACGCCGCGTCCAGCACCGCGATGGATGCGTTGGACTTGTCCGGAGTAGACAGGCTGATGAAGCTTGCCGTGTGCGGGAGACCCGAGGTGCTCTGGATGCCAAGGCCCTGGGCGGTCATCGTGCCGATGAAGACACGTTCGCGCTGGTCCATGTTGGCGCCAATGTGAAACCACATACTTGCGGTAACAACGTTGGTTCCGGTGTCCTGGGCGAATCTGCCGGTGAGCAGGTTCATGCCGTTGAACTGGGCATGAGAAGCGACGCGGTTGATCTCGTCGACCAACTGGGAGACCTCAACCTGGATCTGCATGCGGTCTTCGTCGGTGTAGATACCGTTGGAAGACTGCACCGCCAGTTCGCGCAGGCGCTGAAGGATGTCCTGAGTTTCCTGCAGGTACCCTTCTGTGGTCTGAATCAGCGAGATTCCGTCGGCAGCATTCCGCTCGGCCTGGTTAAGACCACGGATCTGCGACCGCATCTTCTCGCTCACTGCAAGACCGCTGGCGTCATCACCGGCGCGGTTGATCCGCAGTCCACTGGACAGCTTTTCGATATTGCCGTCGACGGTGATGTTGTTGAACTTCTGCTGCCGTTGGGCGAACAGAGCGCTCATGTTGTGGTTGATGATCATCTCATCCTCCTTGATGAAGTTTCGAGGACTTCCTTGTCCTCCTTTTGAGTGTCGGAGGTTCTGTGAGGCACCTTGAGCAAAAGATTCGTCGGCGATACCATTCCGATCTGTGACTATGAAAGGGTTGGTGATAACAGGGGGGGACGCTCCGGATCGTCTGCAGCTGGGGCTGCCCCGGGAACGTTGGTTCATTGTTGCCGCCGACTCGGGTCTGGAGACAGCGGAACGATGGGGTATCGTTCCGGACCTGGTGGTTGGCGACATGGATTCTGTTGACCTGCAGGTCCTGCGGCGATACGAAGCGGTACCA
>SKHA01000015.1 GCA_007117185.1 Spirochaeta sp.
CCCGGGGCGATGATGCGCCGGTCCAGGGTGATGAAGAGGCGCGCCGGGACGGTATCAACCTCGATTGTCTGGATTGCGGCGCTGCCGGTGTTGCCGGCAGGGTCAGTTCCCTGAACCTCGTAGCGATAGATACCGTCAGGGACAGTGTTTCCCGCTTCATCTGTTCCGTCCCAGGTGAAGTCGGCGGTGCGCTCCGGCCAGGAGTAGGTCCGGACAACCTCGCCCGCAGCGTTGATAATCACGCCCCGCCAGGAGCGCGCAGCGTCGCTGCGTTGGGTAAACAGCACAGTATCCCGTTGGCCGTCCCCGTCAGGGGAGAACACCCGATGGTCAACGGACACGCTGACTGCCGGGCTGGTCACATCGAGGATGAATGATTCGCTGCGGGCAACCGGCCGGTTGCCGTGGCGGTAATCCAGGACCATTTCAGCCTGGTAAGCTCCCTCCGGGGCAAGGGCGCCGTTTGTGCGTCCGTTCCAGGTGATCGTCTGGGGCAGGTCGGTGCCGGCGCGACTGAACGCAACCTGGCTGGTCTGGTTATCGGTAATGGTAAACGTCCAGCGCTGCAATCCCCGGGCGTCACCAGTGCGGGGTGTGAAGGTGATCTGATCCTGGACGCCGTCACCGTTGGGGCTGAACGCCGGCAGGTCTGCAGAGAGTGCCAGAGGTGTCTCAGCGGTGTAGATCTCCAGATTGTGCACTCCGGATGTTCCGGTGTTCCCTGCCAGATCCCGGGCGGACAGTTCGTAACGGTACTGACCATCCGGGAGACGACGCTGCTGGTCGTCCAGACCGGAGAAGGTGAACTGCTCTGCAGCGTTCCCAACCCATTCCCACCGTCGCACCGTCTCTCCCGCGGCGTTTCGAAGAGTCCCGATCCAGCGATCTTCCCGGCTTGACTGCTGGTTTATCACTACCTCGTCGAGGCGACCGTCACCGTTGGGAGAGATGATATCTGTTGAGAGGGTTACCTGAGCCTCCGGTGGTACCCGGTCCAGCAGCACCGTTGTGGCGCTGCGGACGGTCGGATTTGCTCCGGTGACGTAGCGAACGCTCAGCTCGCCACGATACTCACCGTCAGGAACTCCCGCGCCGTTCCAGACCACCGGACGCAGGGCTCCCGTTCCGGTCTCTTCCCAGCGGACATTTTCCTGGCTGTCCAGCACTCTGAGCTCCCACTCTGCCACTCCTTCAGTCACGTTGGACTCGGGCAGGAACGTCACCGTCTCGCGGAACGCCCGGTCGGAGATGCGCAGGCGGATTTCCACGTCACGGGTATCGGACCGGAACGTCGGGGTTGCCCCGCGAGCGCTGTTGCCGGCGGCGTCAACCGCTTCCACTACGTAGCGATACTCTCCGTCCGGGACCACCTCACCGTTGTCGTCGGTTCCGTCCCAGAAAAACGTCTGCAGCGCTCCGGATACATTCAGTGTCCGCACCACCTCACCGGTGGCGGCGTTTTCTATCCGGCCTTGCCACAGTTGTTCCGAAGAAGAGCTCTGGCGGATCTCGATGGTGTCCTTCAGACCGTCGCCATCCGGGGAAAACGCCCGTTCCGGGTCGGTCAGGGCAACCTGAACCCGCGGGGGGACGGTGTCTATCTGGAAGGGGGCGCTCAACGCCTGGGGCTGGTTGCCGTGGCGATAGCTTACGGTGAGTCTGGCACGGTAGGTTCCATCGGGTACAATCCCACCCTGTATGCCCCGTCCGTCCCAGGGGTAGCGGCCATCGGGAGCTCCCGCGCCCTCTATTCGAGCAACGGTAGCCCCTTCGCTGTTGACAACCTCAAGAAGAAACCGCTCTGCTCCGGCGGGGTCTGCAACTTCCGGAAGGAGGTCCAGGGTGGGTCTGGGTCCGGCAGTGCCGGGGGCAAAGGCGCCATGACCGGTGGCCAGAAAGATCGGGGTATCCCGGGTATCCACAGTGAAGGGTACTGCCCGGCTGCTGGCCCGGTTACCGGCGCGATCCTCGCCAGTCAGGGTATAGCGATAGCGACCGTCGGAAACGCGGGCGCCGCTGTCGCCTCTGCCGTCCCAGATCAGCTGGGGCTCGGGGCGCCCGCTCCAGGAAAAGGCGCGGACCGTCTCGCCGGCTTCGTTTTGGATAACTGCGGTCCACAGGAGGGCCTCGTCGGTGTCCTGCAGAAAAGTGATAGTGTCCTTCCGTCCGTCCCCGTCAGGTGAGAAGATATCGTCGTCGGCGATAACCGAAACCCGGGGGGGAGTGATATCGAGGATCCACGACGGAGAGACCGCTACCGGTTCGTTGCCGTTGCGGTAGAAGACCCGCAGTACTGCCCGATAGCTGCCCTCAGGAAGAATCCGGCCGTCGGCATCGCGGCCGTCAAAGACCCAGCGCCCGGGAATATCTTCGCCACCGGAGAAGGCGCGGCGCACCACGTCGGAGGTGTCAACGATTTCCAGGAGGTGCTCCCTGACTCCGGCTGTTACCGGAACGTCCGGCGTAAAGGTGATCGTATCCCGTCGTCCGTTATTGTTGGGCGAGAAGTGCCCCACGTCCACCGAGAGGCCCACCGGGGTGGGAACGGTATCGACGATGATGTTTTCCAGAGTAGCCTGACCGTAGTTCAGGGCGCGGTCCGTGGCGAACGCACGGTAGCTGTATACTCCATCGGGAACAACGACTCCGGAGGAGTCCAGACCGTCCCAGGTGAACGCTTCCAGCGCGGTGTTCTCAAACTGCTGCTGAAAGACCGGCCGGTCATCCGTATCCAGGATTTCCACCGTCCAGAGGTCCTCGACACTGCTCTCCTGCTGGATCGTCAGGGTATCCTTCAGTCCGTCGCCATCAGGTGAGAAGACCAGGTCGTCCGGGTCGTCCGGGATGGTAATGACCACTTCCGGGGGGGTGTTGTCCACAAAGACGGTCATCACTTCGGTAGTTGCGGAATTTTCGTTGTCATCTGCTGCTTCGATGAAGAACCGGTACTCCCCGTCCGGGGCGATCTCTCCCGCTTCGGTGCGTCCGTCCCAGCGTATCACCGCGGGGACATCCACGCCGGTGCGTACGTACAGCAGCCGGTCAATGATGTTGCGGAATCCCTCGTTCTCCGGACGCTGTTCCTTGTTTTCGATACGGCGCACCAGCGCTCCGTCCAGATCCTCCAGGATCAGCGCCCAGGACATGACAAACCGCTCGTCGGTGATCTGTACCGGCAAGAGGAGTTCATCCGCCAGACCGTCGTTGTTGGGGGACATCCAGAACGGTTCGGGATAATCCACGCTGATCCGCGGGGGGGTGCGGTCCACCACCCCCAGCGAAACCTCAACACCGGCGGAAGCGGCCCAGACGGAGTCGTACAGCGGAGCGGCAGCGGCTGTGGTGAGGACCTCCACCGGACGCGCACCACCATCGGTGGCGAAGCGGGCCGAGATGCCCACTGC
>SKHA01000339.1 GCA_007117185.1 Spirochaeta sp.
CCAGCCCCGCCAGGCTGCCCATGATCACGTGGACCACGAAGACCACCATCTCCGAGTTGATACCCGATAGCTTCGCCGAGCGGGAGTTCCCCCCGACGGCGTAGATATACCGCCCGATGACGGTGCGGTTGGTGATGAAGGTGAACACCGCCACCACAACCCCCAGGACCACCACGATGATGGGAACACCCCGGAAGTCAGCGAATTTCCAGGAAAGCATCAGAATCATGCCCACAACAAAGACGTTCTTCAGAAGGAACGCCGAGACGGGCCACAGCTCAAACCCCTTCGCCTTCTTGTTCCGCCGCCCGTTGAGCGCCGCCAGTACGTAGGCCACGCTCAGAACCGCTCCCACCACCCAGGCCAGGTAATGAGTCCCGCCCACCGTCAGCGCCTCGACGCTGTAGAAACCAGAGGTGATCTGCCTGAACCCGTCGTCCCGCAGGGAGATGGGCGAGACGTTGGTCAGAACGTAGGTAAGCCCGCGAAAGAGAAGCATCCCCGCCAGGGTGACGATGAACGCGGGGATCCGCGCGTAGGCGATCCAGAATCCCTGGAAGAACCCGATCCCGACGCCCACCAGCATCGTCAGGATCACCGTCATCGGCAGCCCCAGCCCGGTGTTGTAAATCATCGCTGCGATCGCCCCGGTAAACGCGGCTATGGAACCAACCGAGAGGTCGATATTACCGACGATGATCACCAGCACCATCCCCACCGCCAGGATGAGGATGTAGCTGTTCTGCATGAAGATGTTCGAGATGTTCCGGGAGGAAAAATTGATCCCTCCGGTGAAGTAGGCGAAGACCAGAAAGATCAGCGCCAGCATGATGAACATCGAGTAGTTTCTCAGGTTATCCTTTACCAGCTGCCGGAAAGAAAGAACCTGGGGGGTCGTGGTTGTATCTGCCATTACTGTCTCCGCCTCAGCTCAGGGCCATGTGCATAATTTTCTCCTGGGTGGCTTCGTCACGATCGAGGCAGCCTTTTATCTCTCCCTCGTTCATGACGTAGATCCTGTCAGCCATTCCGATCGCCTCGGGTAACTCCGAGGTGACCATGATGATACTCTTGCCCGTTGCAGCGAGCTGGTTGAGAATGGTGTAAATCTCGAACTTGGCTCCAACGTCGATGCCCCGGGTGGGCTCGTCGACGATGAAAATATCCGGTTCGGCCAAGAGACAGCGGCTGAGAACCACCTTCTGCTGGTTGCCGCCGCTGAGATTCCGCACCATCTGGGTGATCGTCGGGGTCTTGATGTTCAGGGACGCTCGGTACCTTTCCGCGGCGGCGACCTCTTTGTAGGAATCCACAACGCCGAACCGGGAGAGCTTCTTCAGGCTGGAGTTGGAGATGTTGGTCTTCACGTCCTGAATCAGGATAAGCCCGAGGCTCTTGCGATCCTCCGAGACGTAGCCGATGCCCTTGGCGATGGCGTCCCGAGGGGAGGCGAACTGCACCGCTTCACTGTGATGGTAGATCTCACCCTCGGACTTCGATCCGTAGGACTTTCCGAAGATGCTCATCATCAGTTCCGTCCTGCCCGCACCCATGGGTCCGCAGAACGCCAGAATCTCTCCCCGGCGCAGGGTAAACGAGGCGTTATCCACCACCTTCATATTGTGGTACTCGGGATGGTGCACCGTCCAGTTCCGTACCTCAAAAACCACATCACCGATGTCCGGGGTCTTCTCGGGGTACATGTTCTTCATGTCCCGCCCCACCATCCCCTTGATGATCATCGCCCGGGTCACCTCTTCGGTGCGGGTGTCCCAGGTCTGGATGGATTTACCATCCCGCATCACCGTGATGGAGTCTGCAACCTTCAGCACCTCGTTGAGCTTGTGGGAAATGATCACGCAGGTGAGGCCTTCCTTGCGCAACTCCATGATCAGATCGAGCAGCTTCTCGCTTTCTTCGTCGTTGAGCGACGCGGTGGGCTCGTCAAGGATAAGCAGCTCGGTGTTCTTTGAGAGCGCCCGGGCGATCTCCACCAGCTGCTGCTTGCCAACACCCATCTTGCTGACGATCGTCTCAGGGCGATCCCGCAACCCCACCCGCTTCAGAAACGGCCGGGATTTCTCCAGCAGGGCATCCCAGTCGATGATCCCGAAGCGGTTACGGGAATGGCCAAGGAACATGTTCTCGTAAATTGAGAGGTAGGGGCTGAGGGCCAGCTCCTGATGCATGATCGTCAAACCCATTTTCTCGCTGTCCCGGACACTCTTGAAATGGGTTTCCTGACCATGGATCAGAACTTTTCCGGTGTAGCTGCCAACAGGATGTACCCCGCTGACCACACCCATCAGGGTGGACTTTCCGGCACCGTTCTCCCCGCAGATCCCGTGAATCTCGCCGCGGCGGACCCGGAAGCTGACCTCGTCCAGGGCCTTCACCCCGGGGAACTCTTTGGTGACGTTCTGAACTTCCAGTATGTAGTCGTTCTGTTTCGGTGCTTCCATTCTACCCTCAAACCGGAAAGCGGCCCCCGAAGGGGCCGCCTCCAGACGGTGATCTCTTAGCGGAGTTCCGCTTCCGTGTAGTATCCACTGTCAATGAAGACCTGTCGATAGTTTTCGGCAGTCACATTGACCGGCTCCAGGAGGTATGAGCGCACAACCTTGAGCCCGGTGTCGTAGGTCTCGGTGTCGAGACGGGCGCCGGCGATGCTGGGAGCGCTTCCGGAAAGCAGGGCGTCTGCCAGGGCAACCGCACCGGCGGCCAGATCGCGGGTATCCTTGAAGACAGTCATGTACTGACGGCCGTCACGAATCGCCTGAACGGAAGCGATCTCGCCGTCCTGACCGGTAACAACCGGAAGGGTGTCAGTGGTGTCGTACTTGGCATCCGCCGCCAGCGCTTCAATGATCGCCCGAGCCAGGGTGTCGTTGGGAGCAAGAACCGCATCCAGGACCACGTCGCGAGCGTCATTGCTCAGGAGGTTTTCCATGCGGGCCTTGGCCACATCGGCGCGCCAGTTCTCAGTGGCGATCCGGGTAAACGCAGCGTCGCTGGAGCGAAGCGGTGCGGGACCGACAACGTTCAGAGCACCGCTCTGCACGTAGGGGCGCAGGATCGACATGGCGCCGTCAAAGAAGAAGTTGGCGTTGTTGTCGGTAGGGGAACCGGCAAAGAGGGTGATGTTCTTGGGGCTGCTGCTGCTGACGTTAGCCAGATCCAGCGCCTCGGCGATGGCCCGTCCCTGAAACTCACCAACCTTGAAGTTATCAAAGGTGATGTAGTAGTCGTAGGCGTCGGAACCGGTGATCAGGCGGTCGTAGGCAATAACGATGATTCCGTCTTCAGCGGCTTCACGAACGACGGAATTGACCCCTTCGTTGATGTTGCCGACGATCAGCAGGCGGGCGCCCTTGGTGATGAAGTCCTGAATCTGCTGGTTCTGACGACCCTGGTCGGCGTCGCCGTAGGTCACCTCAGCGCGATATCCCGCAGCCTGAGCGCCAGCGAGGAGCGCTGCTCCGTCACGCTGCCAGCGTTCCACATGGGTTTCCGGCATGGCGATACCGATGTCCAGCCCTGCCCGGGATTCGGCGGCGCCGCTTGCGAAGACCATGCCCGCTACCATCAGCAGGGCAAGAGACAACAGTGCAATTCGTTTCATAAAACACTCCTTTGTGTGTGGTTTGTACCAGTGTGGGGGGAGTGAGGGGATAGTACTACAGGAAAGATCTGCACAACTGCGCACACCGCCGACAAAGGATGCGTCGAAACGAGCCCCGCAGCGGGGCTATAGCACTGAACGTACCTTAATTCTGTCCAGTTACCGTACGGTACACGTCGTCGGCGCTGTGAAAGCCATCGCGGATGATCGTCTCGTCCATGTTCCAGCTGAACACCGCCCGGGGGGCTTCCATGAAGTAGGGGATATCCGTGCCGCTGCCGTTGTCCACCATACGATCGGGAGTGGGCATGGCTCCGCGGGCCAACCCCACGGCAACCTCCGCCGCCCTACTGGCCAGCAGCTGAATCGGTTTGTACACCGTCATCAGCTGCAGCCCCTCCACCACCCGCTGACTGGAGAGCAGGTCCGCGTCCTGCCCCACAACAGCAACCTGCCCGGCCAGGCGACGTTCCGCCAGCAGCTGAATAGCCGCGTTGGCGACCTGATCGTTGGCAGCGGAGATCGCGTCGATATCCGTGGTTCGCTGCAGAACTTCCCGGATCCGCTCCGCCGCTTCGTCTGAACTCCACGCTTCCAGCCAGATCTCGTCGACAATCTCGATATCTCCGGCGTCGATCCGCGGCTGAATCACCTCGTACAGGCCGCTGTTGACCAGATAGCTGTTGTTGTCCCGGACCGACCCGTTGACAATGAGGTAATTCCCCCGGGGAACCTCGGCGGTCAACGCCTGCCCGAACAGCCGACCCACCTCCTCGTTGTCGAAGGAGATGTACGCCGAGAGGGGCACGCCCTGAATAAGTCGGTCGTAGGCAAGGACGGGAATGCGCTGATCGTTGGCCAACCGCACCACCCCTGCCAGAAGGTCCGTATCGTGGGGAAGAATAACCAGAACATCGATATTCTGACCCAGGAGGTAGCGGATCTGGTCGATCTGCGCCTGAGTCCCCCCGGCGGACATCTGCATGATCACCTCCGCTCCCAGTTCACCCGCAGCGCTGGTGAAGATCTTGATGTCCTTGTTCCAGCGCTCGATGATGAAGGTATCCGTGGCCACGGAGAACCCGATCGTCACCGGCCGGTTGGGGTCGTCATGATCCGGTCTGACCTCGCTGTCCCGGGCGGAACACGCCAGCAGGAGAGAAAGTATCGACCCCACCAAAAAGCCCCGGTTAATCTTCATCGTCGGTACTCCTTCCATGATACGCACTGGGAGACTGTCCCTTGAACTTCTTGAAGATGCGACTGAAGTAGTTGGGATCCTGGTACCCGGTTGCACGAGCGATCTCCTTGACGGAGAGCCGGTTCTCGATAAGCAGTTCCTCCGCCCGGTCCAGGCGGATCGAGTTCAGGTAGTCGTTGAACGTGGCGTCCAGGTGCTCCGGAAAGAGGCGGCTGAGATACCCCGGAGAGACACCCGCAAGCTCGGCGATCCGGGAGAGTTGCAGGGGTTCGGTGTAGTGACCCCGGATATGGTCTACCGCGCGCAGCAGTGGTACCGGCAGCTCTTTTCGTCCGGCGTTGCCGGCATCGATGATCATCCTGAGCATCCGTCCCGCCCAGGCGTCCCACTCGTGCCGGGAATGCAGCGAAGCGATCTCCACGGCGGGATCGCCTCCAAGGGACAGCAGCGCCGCCTCGCCGCTCCGAACCAGCAGATCATCGATGAGCAGGGTGAACAGCGCCACCATCCGCGCCCGGGCCACCGGAAAGGGATTCTCGTGGAACACCCCGTTCCAGTAGGCGGCGCAGGGTGCGTATCCCTGGTCGAAGGTCCCTGCCCGGGCCACGTTGCGACGCAGTTCCTTCACCTCACGGTGACGCTGGTGCACCTCCTGTTCCCCGCTGTGCAGAGGAAACGCCGCCAGCGCCTCCGCGCAGGAGAGGTACAGCTCATGGTAGGGTCGGCAACTGCCGGTACCGCTGCGCCAGGGGGTGTCCCGGGGAAGGACGTCTTTCAGAGCTCCCGGAAGATAGCGCTCCAACTGCTGTACGTCCTCCGTTGCCGGCAGATAGATCAGCAGGCGCCCCAGGTATTCCGTGGCCAGACAGCGGTAGCGCCGCTGAATGACCTGGATCACCCCGGGGTAGTACCCCGATCGCTCCTGCCTGTCCGCTGTTTCCACCTCCAGGAACATGATCCGTCCCAGATCGGAGCTGAAGCGGAACAGGCGCCGATACCGCTGCCACTCGTTCTCCTCCAGAGACTGCCAGGTGGTCAGCAGAAGGAAGTTCTCCTCTTCCCGCCGGAGGGTCTCGGCGCTGGTCATTACCTCCTCCAGGCGGCGGGAGAGGCCCTCCTGGCGCTGGTCCAGGTGAGATGCCGCATCCTGAAGCGTCTCCAGGAACCGCTTGCGGGACACCGGCTTGACCATGTAGGCAAAGACTCCCAGGGGGATGGCCCGCTGGGCCAGATCAAACCGCTCGTAGGCGGTTGAGAGAATGTAGAGCGTCTCCGGGAAGGCTTTCTGCAGCTCCTTGATCGTATCCAGCCCGTCCAGACCGGGCATGGCGATATCCATGATCACGATATCCGGCCGCGACCGCTGCGCCACCGAGAGGGCTTCGCTGCCGGAGCGTGCCGTTCCGGCAAGAGAGAACTGATCTTCCCGGGAACCGATCATGAAGGTATAGCTCTCCAGGACCGGCTCCTCGTCGTCCACAATCAGGATGGAATACACGGTTCCACCTCCATATCGATGGTAATGGTAACCTCCGTCCCTTCCCCGGGGATACTGTGGATTGTAACAACATCTTCCCGATCCGGGTAAAAGAAATAGAGCCGCTGGATCACGTTTTCCAGTCCCATTACCTTGGAACTCAGCTCCTCGTCCCGGGAATGGCGCTGGAGCATCCGTGCGATCAGGGGCTGGTCCATCCCGATGCCGTTGTCCTGAACGCACAGGCGCATAATATGCCCCGCCTCCGAAACGGTGACGGTGATCGCACCGTGGCGGGTCACCCCGCGAAAGGCGTGAATCACCGAGTTCTCCACCAGGGGCTGCAGGATCAGCGCCGGTACCGAGCGGCTGTCCAGCAGTTCCGGCGGGACGTTCAGCGAGACGTCCAGCGATCGGGGGAAGCGAATCCGCAGGATCTGGATATACGCCTCCAGCCCGGAGATCTCGTTGCGCAGCGGGACGATGAGGTTCCGCTCGCGGATATTGTAGCGAAAGAAATGGGCCAGTTTTTCCATGAAGTCGGCGGTCCGTTCGGCGTTCTCCATGATTGCCAGCTGCACTCCCGTATTAATGGTGTTGAAGAGAAAGTGCGGGTTCATCTGCGCCTGCATGGTGTACAGCTCCATGCGCTTCAACAGTTGCTGCATCTTCATGTTCCGCAGCTTCTCCGACATGTACCCCTGTTCGATCTCCTTCTGCCGGTTGATCTCCTGGATGTACAGTCGGATATCCCGTTTCATCTGGTTGAACGCTGCCACCACCGCACCAACCTCCGTAACCGCCCGGGCCTGCACGTCCTCAACGTCGAAGTTACCCGACGAGAGCGCTTCTGCGGCCAGAGCCAACTGATGCATCGGCTCGGTGACGCGGCTGATGGAGAGAAATATGAGGAACACCGAGCTGAGAAACGCTGAGATCGCCACCGCCAGGTTCCAGAACAACAGCTGTCGGGAGACACCGATGATCTGCTCGTAGTTGGCCAGCTCCCGACGCAGCCCGAACAGGGAGATCCCGTCGATCCGGTCGGTGATGTGGCCGTTGAGCTGCTGCATCGTCTCCAGCAGGACGGTGTACTCCTCAATCGCCCGGGCGCGCTTGAGGGTGACCGCCTCCTGGATCATGTCCAGATACGCGTCGATGAGAAAAAAGATCTCCCGGCTGGCAAGCTGAAAGGGGTCATCGGTCACCGGACGGACAGGAGGGATCATTCCGCGGAGGATCTGCTCCTCGATGAGCAGGTCCGCCAGCGCCTGGGAGGATCGACTGGAGAGAAACTCCACCAGGGGGTCCTGAATCCGCAAGACCTCCCCCTGGAGCTCCTGAAAGAAACGCTCCGTCTGGAACTGATCGTTGGCGATCTGCTGCAGCTGCAGCGTCACCACCAGGATGTAGAAGAGAGAGAGAACGATGAACGCCAGCCCGATAAACGACGAGAAAATGAGCTGGGTGCGAATGGAGTTACCCAGCGGCCTCATCGCGTCCCCCGGACAACCTGCACCCCCGTGTCGACATACCCCGGAGAGTAGCCCTCACGAATCAGACCGGCCAGGACGCGAACCGAATCGGCTCCGATCTGCCGGGGGTTCACTACGATGGTAGCGGCGAGGATTCCCTGGTCGAGATAGTTCTGAATCGTCTCGGTCATGCCGAAGCCGATCACCTGCACCCGGCCAACCAGGTTCAGGTCTATGATCACCTGTACCGCTGCGAGGGTATCCGCCGGGTCAGTGAAGACCAGGACGTTCACATGGGGTTCGTCCCGGAGGATGCGGTAGGTGAGGTTTTCCGCGTCCAGGGGGTTGAGACCGGTTTGCTTCCGCAGCACCGGACCGGCCAGGCGGCGCCCCATGGTGGTGTTTATTCCCAGCTCAACCAGCTCCCGCTCGGAGGCGACCCCGGGAGATTTTTCGCTGTACACCAGCGCCAGGTTGACCGGATCCGGGAGTGCTTCCGCTGCAAGCTCGCCCATCCGGCGGCCCAGATCAAAGCTGTTGGTGCCCACAAAACTCCAGGGCCATTCGTCGGCTACCCCGTGTTCGATCAGAACAACCGGGATGCCCACGCTGTCCAGCTGCTCCAGCAGGGGGCGCAATCGTTCCTCGGGGTAAGAGGGGTAGATGATCACCCCGTCGATACCGGAATGACGGGCAAGGGGAAACTCCGGCGAGGCGACGTCGATAGGGTGGACCGAGATCGCCACCCCCTGGGCCCCCGCCGCTTCGGTAGCGCCAGCGACGACGCGGTCAAAGAACATCGATGGAGTCGCCGGCAGAAAGAGGGCGACGTGATACTCCCGGGGCTCACCTCCCCCACCCGCTCTGGCCAGCGCACCGGAGAGGGTCAGAATCGTCTCCAGGGAATAGAAAAGGGAAACGGCAAAGAGCACCCCGAAGAGGATCGCCAGGATCCGCGGCAGCTGCTTCATCGGGCCTCTCCGGGCACGATGAGGGTACAGCCACCGCGGACCATTTTCACCTCTACGGGGGTACGTCCCAGGGGATCCCCGTCACCCTGAACCGGTTGGGACCGGCGGTGCGCGTGAATCGAAACGTGATCGCGCACCTGGTGGTGGGTTATCTTGCGGTCATCCCGGCGAAGCCTGAACAGCAGCCGGAATCCTATCTCCAGATACTCCGGGATCGAACGCCCGTTGATCACGTATACGTCAAGAATGCCGTCACAGAACGTCTCCCGGGGGCCGATCAACGCCGGCAGCGCCTCCATGATCGTCCCGTTGGAGACAAGAATCTCCGTCGCTTCAACCTCGATGGTGCGCCCATCCAGTACCAGATGATAGCGGTGGGACCGAAACCCAAGTACGTGCCCGGCGATCACCCAGACGTAGGCCAGCAACCCGAAGCGGCGTTTGTCTTTCCGTCGGGTGTCCCGGATGGAACGCGCACTGATGCCGCAACTCACGTTGAGGATGAAGTGCCTGTCGGCGACGCGCAGGGCATCCACCGTAATGCGCTGCTGCTGCGCCTCTTCCAGGATCAGCTGAATGGCGGCGTCCCGGCGCAGGGGAATCCCCGTGGCGTGGGCTACGCCGTTGCCGGTGCCCACCGGGATGATCCCCAGGGGTACGCCCGTTCCGATCATCCCGTTCACCGCGGCCCCCACCGTGCCATCTCCACCGGCAGCGATCACCAGGCTCGCACCGTCAGCGCACGCCGCGCGCACCACCGCGGCAGAGTCCTCGTCGGCCCGGGTTTCGTGGATCTTCAGCGATCGGCCCCGGAGCCCGGCCTCACGGCGCAGCGTCTCCTGCAACGCGTCGTTCTCGGCCACGCTGCCGGCGACGGGGTTGATCAGGGCCAGTATGTATCCGTTCTTCACCGCTTCTCAGCATACTGCGCCCCAGTGCTCCTCGTACAGGTGCGCCGGGGGCCCATCCATGGTGATCCATCCAGATTGTACTGCCGCCGCCTTTCCGGCATAATCCCGGGCAATGAATATCGGCATCATCGGACTGCCCAAGGCAGGCAAGACAACGATCTTCAACGCCCTTACCGGGCTTGAAGCAGAGGTAGCGGAGTACTCCTCCGGGAAGGTAGAGCCCAACGTAGCGGTGGTGGACGTGGGGGACGAGCGGGTCGACCGCCTCTCGGCGATGTACCAGCCCCGCAAGACGATCTACGCCACCACGGAATTTGTGGATTTTGTCGCCGCCTCGGGGAGCCGCAACGAGTCCGGGGGGATCTTCTCCGGCGAGGGGATCGCCCTGGTGAAGAACGCCGACGCGCTGCTGGTGGTACTCAGAAACTTCAAGAATGCAACCCTGAGCGAGACCTGGGGGGCGGTCAACCCCGTCCGGGACCTGGGCGAGATCGAGTCTGAGCTGATCCTTGCTGACCAGGTGATCGCCGAGCGGCGGCTGGAACGGCTGGAGGGGGACCGCAAACGGGGCCGCAAGAGCCCCCAGTCCCAGGCGGAAGAGGTGGTGATGCAGCGGGTTGTGACCCAGCTGGACGGCGGCGGGTGCATCCGCGACCTTACCCTCAGCGCCGAGGAAGAGGCGCTCCTTTCGGGGTTTCGCTTTCTGACGGCCAAGCCGGTTCTGGTGGTGCTGAACTCCGACGAGGACAACTACGGCACCGGCGCGGCGGTGGTGGCCGAACTGGAGACGCACTACCCGGTGATCGAGTTTGCCGGCAACTTCGAGATGGAACTGTCCCGGCTGGACCCGGAGGACGCCGCGGCGTTCATGACCGACATGGGGATCACCGAGTCCGCCCGGACGCGGCTCACCGGCTTTGCCTACCGCCTGCTGGGGTACATCAGCTTCTTCACCGTTGGCGAAGACGAGGTGCGGGCGTGGACGATTCGCAATGGCGAGAACGCCCAGGAAGCGGCGGGAACGATCCACTCCGATCTGGCCAAGGGGTTTATCCGCGCCGAGTGCTTCGGCTATCAGGAACTGCTGGACGCCGGCTCGGAGGCGGCGGTGAAGCAGAAGGGGCATTTCAGGCTGGAAGGCAAGGAGTACCCGGTGAAGGATGGCGATATTCTGCACATCCGCTTCAACGTCTGACCGGGGTCGTTGGAGCTGCGTGGCGGGGCTACAGCTGCGGCGCGTCCCGGAAGGTCAGACGCACGCACGTCCCCCTTCCGGACTCGCTGGTGCACCCGAAGGAGATCGTCCCCTGAAGTTGCTCCGCCAGGAGGTGCACCATCAAGAGCCCCAGGCTCCCGCTGCCGGGGGTGCCGTCGGAAGGGGGGCCTGCACCGTTGTCCGCCACAACCAGCCCCAGAGAGCCCTCGGGGTTGCGCCGCAGGGAAATGGTGATGACCGGGTCGACAGGACCCTGGCTGAACGCGTGCTTCCAGGCGTTTGAGATCAGTTCGTTCACCAGCAGGCCGAGAGTGACCGTAGTCTTGGTCTGGAGCTGAACCGACTCGATGTCCCGGACAAACCGTATATCCGCACTGGTTGGAGTGGTCTTCTGCAGCCGGTCCAGCAGGTCTTCCAGGTAACGCGCCGCGTCAATGGTCCGGTAGACTTCGTTCTGGTTCAGGACCTCGTAGACGGACTGCATCGCCAGGACCCGCTCCTGGGCGCGCCGGACCGCGTCGGCGGCAACGGGGTGTTCCTCAGTAAGGCGCGAGGCCTGCAGGCTCAGCTGGGAAGCTACCGTGCTGAGGTTGTTCTTGACCCGGTGGTGAACCTCCCGCAGGAGCAGCTCTTTTTCCTCAAGCAGAACCCTCACCCGCTGTTCCGCCCGGCGTTCGCTGGTCACGTCCACCAGCGCCAGCAGCCCCCCTGGAGCCCCCTGAAGCTTGATGATCCGCCCATCCGGAAGATCCACCTCCATGGACTGCCCGGTGGAGTCCTCGTAAAACCGGCGAAAGCGACTGTTGAACGTCTTTTTCCCGTCGTTGCCCAGGAAGTTCACCAGGAACGGCGGGCTCCCCGGCAGGGAATCCCGACCCAGCAGGCGGAGAAAGGTGCGATTGTACCGCAGGATCTGCCCCTCCGCGCCAAGGGTGATGTACCCCACCGGCGCGTCGTCGTACAGCGCTGCGTACTCGTCGCGGATCCGCTGCAGCTCCCCCTGGGATCGCCGGAGTTCCTCGTTCTGTATCTCCAGCTCTACCTGGTGTACCTGCAGTTCGTGAATCACGTCGTCCGGTTGGGCAGGCGGGTGCGGCGGGGTGACAGCGATACGCTGTTCGGCCAGCTTTCTCAACTTCCGATCCATTCAGTTGCATTCCTTCTCTTTGCGATGGGTGATATCAAGACACGTTCCGATATATCCGGCAAACTCTCCCTGGGTGTTCTCCCGGGGGTGTCCCGCGTCAAGAAACCACCGCCACTGCCCGTCGTGGCGCTGCAGGCGATACTCCATAACGAAGGGCTTCCGCGCCTGAAAGTGCTCGACGTAAGTGGCGCTGCAACGCTCACGATCTTCGTCGTGAACGCCCTCCAGCCAGCCGTTGCCCTGTTCCTCCTCCATGGTGCGCCCGCGATAGGCCAGCCAGGGCTCGTTGAACCAGGTGCACAGCCCGTCCAACCCGGACATCCAGATCAGCGCGGGAGAGGTGTTGGCGACAGTCTGAAACAGGTGCTGACTCTCGCGGATCGCGGTA
>SKHA01000073.1 GCA_007117185.1 Spirochaeta sp.
AGGTCAACTTCCGCAGCGGCGGTTCCCAGACCGAGGACGAGCATCGCCGCCACGATCATGAGCTTCTTGGGATCTTCCAGGTTCACCTTGGCGTCCACCATGTTCTTGACACCGATGGAGCTGATCATACCGAAGAGGAGGATGGAGATACCACCGATGACCGGTGCAGGAACGGTGGCAATCAGGGCGGAGAACTTCGGGATGAGTGACAGGATGATTGCGAACACCGCGGCGATGCGCATAACCCAGGGGTTGTACACTTCGGTAAGGGCGATGGCGCCGGTGTTTTCACTGTAGGTGGTGTTTGCCGGTCCACCGATCAGGGCGGAGACGGAGGTGGCGATACCATCACCGAGGAGGGTACGGTTGATGCCCGGGTCCTTGATGAAGTCCCGCTTGGTCACGTTGCCGATCGCCAGGACGTCACCGAAGTGTTCCACAATCGTGACGATAGCAATCGGTACGGTGAAACTGATCGCGGTGGCGGAGAACTTGGGCAGGGTGAAGTTGGGGATACCAAACCACGGTGCCGCCTGAACTCCGCTGAAGTCCACAATGCCGATGATCACTGACAGGAGGTATCCTGCGACGATGGAAAGAAGTACCGGCAGGAGCGAGAGGAACTTGAAGCCCCATTTCTGAAAACCGACCTTGACCACGATCGCGATTGCGAAGGTGAAGATTGCTACTGCCCAGCTGCCCAGGACGCCAATCTGTTCGGCAACGTTACCAACGTAGCCGTCGGTTGCATTCAGGATTGCCACCGGTGCCAGGATGATACCAATCAGGATGATTACCGGACCGGTTACCCAGGGGGGCAGGATCTTGTGCAGGACGTCAGCGGAGACGAAGGTGAAGATGATCGCCACGACGATGTACATCAGACCGGCGACAAAGATACCTCCAAGAGCGTACTCCAGCCCCTCACCACCGCCAATCACAAAGAGAGCGGGGAGGAACGCGAAAGAGCTGCCCAGGAATACCGGCACCTTCCATTTGGTGACGATGTGGAAGATCCACGTACCGAGACCGGCGGCGAAGAGGGTCACCCCCACATCCAGGCCGGTGAGCAGTGGCACCAGAACGGTGGCCCCAAACATGACAAAGGTGTGTTGCAGACCCAGGACAACCGTTTTACCGGTTACTGGTTCGTTCAGGGAATCAGACATAGCATAAACTCCTTGCAAAATCGTGGTGTGAGCGGCCTACGGCCCCCGTCGTATCCAATAGTAGTGTACATGAGCTATCATATTATGCAAGTGGAAATCTAGTGATTCCAATATTTGTCAGACAATAGTTGACAGAACGCCGGAGTCAGCTTACGGTGTCCCTTCGGAGGAGCAACCATTGGGTAATCACGAATCAGTACAACACATGAAAGCCGTTCGCGAGCAGGTGCAACTCGGTGGCGGTGAAAAGCGTATAGAACAGCAGCACGAAAAGGGCAAGCTTACCGCCCGGGAACGGCTGCAGCTGTTTCTCGACCCTGCCAGTTTTGTAGAGCATCAGACCTACAGCCGCGGGCGGGCCACCATGTTCGGTATGGCCGACAAGCGCCAGCCCGGAGACGGGGTGGTAACCGGCAGCGGTCTGGTGGACGGCCGGCAGATCTTCCTCTCGTCGCAGGACTTCACCGTTCTTGGGGGGTCTCTGGGAGAGATGCACGCCGATCGCATCGCCGAGGCGCAGGAACTCTCCATCAAGACGGGTACGCCATTTGTGCAGATCAACGACTCCGGCGGTGCCCGGATTCAGGAGGGCATCCTCTCGTTGCACGGGTACGCCCGCATCTTCCGGGCCAACACCCTCGCGTCCGGGGTGGTGCCGCAGCTTTCCGTGATCCTCGGTCCCTGCGCCGGTGGCGCCGTCTATTCGCCGGGCATCACCGATTTCGTGTTCATGGTAGATAACGTCAGTAACATGTACATCACCGGGCCGGACGTGATCCGCGCGGTCACCGGAGAGGACATCAGCCACGAAGAGCTCGGCGGGGCCCACGCCCACGCCGCCAAGAGCGGCAACGCCCATTTCCGATTTGCCACAGAGCAGGACTGTCTCGCCGGAGTGCGGCGGTTGCTCTCGTATCTGCCTTCCAGCAACCGGGAACAGCCCCCGCGGGTGGACAACGGAGACCCTGAAGACCGGACCACTCCGGAGCTGATGGAGCTGGTGCCGGAGGAAGAGCGCCGGGGGTACGACGTACGAGACGTGATCGCCAGCGTTTTTGATCGGGACTCCTTCATGGAGGTTCACCAGGACTACGCCAAGAACGTGGTGGTCGGCTTTGCCCGTCTGGGCGGACGCACCGTGGGTATCTTCGGCAATCAGCCGAAGGTGATGGCTGCAGCGCTGGACATCAACTCCAGCGACAAGGGTGCCCGGTTCATTCGCTTCTGCGACGCCTTCAACATACCAATCATTTCGCTGGTGGACGTTCCGGGGTTCCTTCCGGGAGTCAACCAGGAGCACGGCGGGATCATCCGCCACGGCGCCAAGGTGCTTTACGCCATTGCCGAGGCGACGGTGCCCAAGATCTCGCTGATCATGCGCAAAGCCTACGGTGGCGCCTACATCGCGATGGCCGCCAAGGGGCTGGGTTACGACCGGGTCCTGGCGTGGCCCTTCTCACAGATCGCGGTGATGGGTGCTGAAGGGGCGGCGAACATCATTTTCCGCCGCGATATCGCCGATGCTGCTGATCCGGCAGCGGCCCGGGACGAGAAGATCCGCGAGTTCAAGGAGGAGGTGATGGATCCGTTTGTTGCTGCCGGATACGGCTACGTCGACGACGTGATCGATCCCGCCCATACCCGCAGCGAGCTGATCCGCTCTCTGGAGATGATGGTCCGAAAGCAGGAGACAATTCCTGCCCGGAAGCACGGCAACATCCCCCTGTGAGGCAACGATGAATATAGAAGCCCTGGATTATGCCCTGGTGACCGCCGGGGTGGGGATGGGGATCGTCTTTTTTGCCCTCATCACCTTGAGCCTGATGATGCTGCTGATCAGATCTGTTTTTGCGGACCGCGCCGCCTCGCCGCAATCAGCCGGTGACAGTGCTGGTAACAGCGCCGCCGATGTGACCTCGGAGCCGGGCCCGAACAGTCTGGACGCCGGTGGGGTGCCCCGGTGGGCCCTGGCCGGTGCGGTGGCGTACCTCCTGGCTGAAGAGAGCCAGATGACCCCCTATGCCTCCCCCTGGAGAAGGAGAAACGATGAAGCGTGAATTGACCCTGAAGATAGGCAACGAGGAAGTGACGGTTACCGCATCCCGAGAGGGTTCGGCGATCGTGGTTGAACGCGGCGAGGAGCGGTACTCCCTGCAGGTGGTGGCAGAGACCGTCATCGGCAGCCAGGTTGGTGCGCCTCCCGCGGCGGCGCCA
>SKHA01000208.1 GCA_007117185.1 Spirochaeta sp.
AGCCAGGAATTACCCTGAAGGGGGACCCCGGCGAGCTGAACCAGCCCCGGAACCAGGAGCAACAGGAGCATCAGATGCTGAAGCTGCCCGACAAACAGGAGTTTTCTCATCGCGCGAACCTCCTGCAGTCAGTGTATCACACCGCTGCGGATAGGAGGGTCCAGTGTCAGTAGCCGCGGGTGGGGTCGACGATGCCGGTTACCGGAAGCCCCTGTTGGAGCTGGAGTATCTTTTGGGCAATCTGCTGCGCCGCCGGTGCGACCGGAGTCAGGGCGGCGACGTGAGGGGTCACGCTGACTGCCCGGTGGTGCCAGAACGGGTGGTCCGGCGGTAGCGGCTCGGTGGAAAAGACGTCAAGAAAAGCGTGGGCCAGAGGACCCCGGTCCAGCGCGTCCAGCAGGTCCTGTTCCACCACCAGGGGGCCGCGAGCCAGGTTGACCAGGCAGGCGCCATCCGGCAGGAGGCTCAACGTCTCCGCGTCGAGGAGCCCTCTGGTCTGGTGGGTTAACGGAAGCAGGACGATCAGCACGTTGCTGGCGGTGAGGGTGTTGCGGAGTCCCTCAGGGCCGCTGTGACAGGTGACGCCGGGAAGCCGCGCCCGGGTACGGCTCCAGCCGTGGACGGGGAAATCCAGTGCGGCCAGCCCCTGCGCCACGGCGCGACCGAGAACCCCGAGGCCCAGGACCCCCACCGGGAAGTTCCTGTGCTCGCCGGCGGGGCGGGGGGCCCATTGCCGGCGTGTCTGATCGTCGTGATAGCGACCGAATCCCCGGAATGTGTGCAGTACCGCGTAGAGACTGTACTCGACCATCTGCTGGGCCATTCCCGCGTCTTCGATCCGCACCAGCGGCACCGACGATGGAAGGTCGCCAGCAGTGAGGATGCTGTCCACCCCGGCGCCAAGCGCGAAAATCGCCCGCAGATTGTGTTGTGTGGCAAGGAGACCCGGCGGCGGTCGCCACAGTAGCGCGTAGTGGCATTGCGGGGCTTCGGCAGTCGGGTGGATCTGCGCAATCGGGTGGATCTGCGCCGAGGGAAGCGCCGCGGACAGCTCCCGTTCCCAGAGCTGTTGTTCTTCCGGGGTGTACAGAAGTATCGAGAGGTCGCCGACGTTCACCGGCGCGCCAGCTCCTGGATCACCGCCTCTATTCGCACTCCCTCCCACTCCAGCAGGACCATAAGGTGGTACAGCAGATCCGCCGCTTCGCTGGTCAGTTCGGCAGGGGACTCGGCGAGGATCACCTCCATCGCTTCCTCTCCGGTCTTCTTGCGAATCCTGGCCCCGCCTTTGGTGAACAGGTGGGTGGTGTAGGAGCCCTCGGGCATCGTCTGCCGCCGCTGGGCGATGAGGTCCGCCAGGGCGGTGAGGACGGGGAGCGAGTCGGGGGTGGAGGGGGTGTCTGTGGTTGGCGCGGGGGTGGCAGCGGCGGGGGTGTTGCCTGGCGCGGGGGTGGGAGCTGGTGTGGCGAAGGCGTCCCCGCTTGCGGTCCCTCCGGTGGGGGCCGGGGCGCTCAGCCAAACCTGGTAGAGGGGCGCCTCCCCGTCGACGCGCTGGAAGGGACCGCACGCTGCGCCGCCGCCGCGGTACGGCAGGACCCTCCCGTTTTCTGGCAATGCGACCCACAACTCACCCCGCTCGAGGGTCTTGGCGCGGCTCTTCTCGTTGCACCCGGTGATAGCAAGGGCGGTTCCGTCGGAATCGGTGACAATCAGTGGCAGGATAACCTCTTCAGCCATTGGAATCCTCCTGTGGCCCAGCCAGCGCAATCGCCTGGGCGAGGTCGAACGCGCCCTCGTAGATCGCCCGTCCGACGATGAACCCCGCCAGGGAGGAGCCGTCGGCAAGGAGCTGGGCGGTGTCTTCGGTGGAGGCGATCCCCCCGGAGAGGATCACCGGGATGGAGCAGTGCTCCTGTACCGCCATCGTTCCGGATATATCCGGTCCGGTGAGCATGCCGTCCCGGGCGATGTTGGTGTATTGCACCGCTGCCAGGCCGATTCGGCCGGCGGTGGCGGCCAGCTCCGTGGCCATGAGCGAGGAGGTCTCCTGCCACCCCGCGACCTGGACCACCCCGTCCCGGGCGTCGATGGAGGCAAGCATCCTGGCACCCCGCCCCTCCCGAGCGGCCCAGCGGGCTACCTCGTCGGGGTCGCGGGCGAGGACGGTGCCTACCACGGCGAAGTCGATCCCCAGGTCGAGCACCTGCTGCAGGGTCCCTTCATCCCGGATACCGCCACCCACTTCCAGCTGGCAGGAGAGGGCGCGGCGCAACCGCGCGATGGTCGCGCGGTTGCCGGCGCCGCCCCTGGCGGCGTCCAGATCCACCAGGTGGATCCGCCGCGCCCCCGCCTCCACAAACCGCAGCGCCACATCCACCGGGTCCCCGTCGTACACCGTAGCCTGATCGTAGGCACCCTGCCGCAGGCGCACACACCGCCCGTCAATGAGATCTATCGCCGGAATCACCAGCATGGCCCGCTCAAACCCTCTCCAGAAACGCCGCTTCGTACTCCGGCAGCCCCCGGAACGACTCCAGCTTCACCGGAAACGTCTCGATCTCAAACAGGTCGCGATACGCCGACGGCTCCTTCTGCTCCTGCGCCGCCAACGCGGTGATCGCAGCTCCCAGGGAGGTGGCCTCCTCGATCCCGGTGACAAAGACCTGGTTCTCCGGGAAAAACGCCGCCAGCAGCGCGTTGTAGTCAAAATTATGCCGGAATCCCCCCTCGGTGAAGAGGGCCAACCCCGGCCGCAGCCCCACCCGCTGCAACGCCACCCGACTCTGCAGCGCGATGGAGAGGTTCAGCACCGCGTACGCTGCCGGCAGATCCTGGAACAGAGGGGGTACCACCGCCCCGCTGCGAATCTGTTCCAGCGGGTACTCCCGACCGCCCTCGATCACCCGCGGGCGGGACCCGGGAAACTGTCCTGTTCCGGCGACAACCCCGGGAATGATGAAGTACTGCCGCTGGTCAAGAATTCGCTGGTAGAGACTGCGGTTGAACTCGGGAAGATCCTCCGTCCTGTGCAGCTCCTTCAGAATCTTTGTGTACGTCTCGAACTCGAGCCCCCCCATCAGGATCGTCGTCTTGACGGGGTCGCCAAACGCGGAAATGTTGAAGAACACCGACTTGCCGATCTCCTCGGGAGCGAAGGAAACCTCGCTGCGTTGGCCATCCCGGGAGGGAACCGGATGCATCGCCACACACCACGTACCGGTGCTGTTGAGGACAAACTCCTCGTTCCCCTTCTTGAGCAGATACGGCAGAAGCGAGGCGTTGCTGTCGTGAATTCCCACCGTTACCGAGACGTCTTCGGCCAGGCCGCTGCGGTCCACCATTGCCGGGGAGACCGTTCCGGCGACGCACCACGAGGGCTGCGGCGCTTCGGGCATCCGCCCCTCAAGTCCCAATCCGGTGATGATCCTCTCGTCCCACTTCCAGCCCTGGTAGTCCCAGAAATAGCTGTGGCACCCGGCGTAGGTATAATCCGCGGTGACAACCCCGGTCAGGAGGAACGCGAAGTACTGCGGGAAGAAGAGAAGGTGCCGCACCCTGGCGTATTTCTCGGGCCAGCGGCGGGCGGTAAAGTAGATCAGCTTGGCCCCGTTGATCAGCGGCAGCAGTTCCACCGTCGCAGTTCGTTCCTGAAGCTCCCGGCGGGACCCCATCGCTGCGTAAAACTGATCGTGCAGTTCCTCCGGGGGGGTGTGGGTGTAGGAAACCACCGGGCAGGCCACCTGACCGTCCTCGTCGAGCATCACCAGCGTCGCCCCGTGGGTGGTGACTCCCACTGAGGTGATGTGGTGCTCCAGAGACAGCTCCTTCAGGGTATCCAGAAACCACTCCTGAATCGCCTCAAGCGGCTCCAGTTCGACCCCGTCCACCACCTCGCTCTCGAAGTGTCGGTAGCGGCGCTCCAGAACATTCATCGTTCTGTCGTAAATCAGGACCTTCTTGTTGGTCTTTCCCACATCGAATACTGCGATTACGTCCTTAGCCATGGCGCTATTGTACCTGCATGAGCGGCTCGTCACAATGAAAAGATGGAAACAATCACTGCCCTTGAGTCAGCACGACGACGCCTGGAGGGTACCGGCGGCTATCGGAACCTGGTGAACTCCTCGTTCCGCGACGCCGGACTCGTCTTTCCTGAACGGTGGTACCAGGCGGCGTGGGAGCGGTGGCGAACCGACCCGGCCTACCGGGCTGACAGTCGCGGTGGCGCCACAGCGCGGGAAGCGGTGGCCCGGTGGTATCGCAGGGATCACGCACCGGTGGACCCTGAGGACGTCCTGCTCACCGCCGGCTCAAGCGTCTCCTACCTGATGCTCTTCACCGCCCTCCGCCGCCAGGGTGCCGGGGCGGTGGCGCTGCCGCAACCGGGATACCCGCTGTTCGAAGAGATCGCGGCGGCGGCCGGTCTCACCCCGCAGTGGTATCATCTCGAAGCGGATCAGGGATTTGATCTGCACGCCAGGCACCTCATCGCCAGTCTTCAAGTGGCCACCCGGGGTGAGAGTGGCCCAGCGGGTCCACTTGGCGCGGTGGTTCTGATATCCCCCAACAACCCCAGCGGCGCCGACTACGACCCCCACCAGATCGAACTCGTCGCTGAGTTCTGCCGGGAGCGCGAGATCCTCCTGATCATCGACGAGGTGTTCTCTGCGTTCCGCCAGGGCGCCGCCCCACCGCCCTTGTCGTCCTCACCTGCCCCACCACACCCACCGGGTCGTCCGGCCGGTGCGTTTCTCCTGAACGGGCTGTCAAAACTGTGCGCCGCACCGGAACTCAAGGCGGGGTGGATCGCTGCGGTCCACCCGAACTCCCGGGAGAACGCGATCCTGGACGAGGTGGACCTGCTTCACGACACCTACCTCACTCTTTCGGGGCTGGGAGAATCCGCGATCACCACCTTCCTCAGCGAGGAAGCCCGAGGCGACCGGGAGGCTCTGGCTGCCGAGGTGAAAGCGATGCGCCACCGTACCCGCTCGTCGCTAGTGCAGCTCCCGGGGCTGCGGGACCTGCCACCGTTCCACCTGACCACCCCTGCCACCCCTGCCACCGGAAACGGCGGCATCCACCTGCTCTTCCGGCTGGACGCGGAGTTCTGCGCGGAACGCTTCGGGACCGTCGACGACGAACAGATCGCCATACAACTGCTGCAGCGCCACCGGCTGTACCTCCACCCGGGGTACCTTTACGGGATCACCCAACAAAAGAGCATTGATCCCTGGTTTGTGATCACCGTACTGCACCGGGAAGACACGTGGCGGGAGATGGAAGGGCGACTCAGGGAAGCTCTTGGGGGATGACCGTTCCGGGCTGGTCCGAGGAGACGGTGAGACAGACTGCGTACTCCCGCTGGTCCGACTCCATGGCGAAGATGTTCACCTCCACCGGACGGAGCGTCCCGACGGAGGTCAATACCTCACCTTCAAAACGACGCTGTCGGCAGGGCCCGGCAAACAGCGCCTCAAAGACCTCCCTGACCGCCCCATCGGCAACCTCGTAGGGAATCTGTGCCGGAGCGACTCTGGCGGCAACATTCCACAGCAGCTCGCCAACGGCATCGTCAACGGCGATTCCGGTCAGGTCCACCGCAGCACGATTCCACTCCAGGATCGTCCCGCTGCGGTCGGCGATCAGCATCGCCATCCCTCCCGCTTCCAGAGCCGCCGAGGTAAACTGTGGAGAAATCGCTGAAATCGCACTCATTGTTTCACCTCCTTCATAATACCACGGATCCGGTGCTCACGGACCTTGACTTTTCCATTTTCTGCAGTAGCTTATCCACGTCGGAGGAACAACAAGATGGCATATCAGGAACAGGTTCAACAATTTCGAAGCGCTGCGGCGGAACGCAGCGTCCTGCGCAACGTCTACATATGGATGACCCTCGGTCTGGCAATCACCGGCGTGGTGGCGATGTACGTAGCGGGGAATCCCCAGCTGGTCAGAGCGATCGTCACCAACCGGCTGCTCTTCTTCGGGATCATCATCGCCCAGCTGGGGCTGGTCTTCACCCTCTCAGCGCGTATTCAGGCGATGAGCCCCACCGCGGCAACCCTCACCTTTGCGGCGTACTCGGTGCTCAACGGGCTCACCCTCTCGGTGATCTTCCTGGCCTACACCGCCGCCAGCGTGGCCCAGGCGTTCTTCGTGGCCGCCGGGACGTTCGCGGTGCTGAGCGTCTACGCCGTCACCACGAAGCGAGACCTGGGCGGACTGGGTCAGTACCTCTTCGCCGGGCTGATGGGGCTGGTCATCGCGATGGTGGTGAACATGTTTCTGCGCAGCTCCACCATGGAGTACGTGATCTCGTTCTTCGGGGTCTTTCTCTTCATGGGACTCACCGCCTATGACACGCAGATCATCAAACGATGGAGCCAGGAGATGGGTCCCAACGCCGACGAGGCAGACTTCATGCGCGTCTCCATCATGGGCGCGCTGAAGCTCTACCTGGACTTCATCAACCTCTTTCTCTTCCTGCTGCGCCTGATGGGTAACCGCCGGTAGCGTCTTCGGCGGCAGCAGCGAGCCACGCGCCGGGGGTGATCCCGGCGTGACGGCGAAACACCCGATAGAAATGCGCCAGATCCTCAAAGCCGCTGGCGTAGGCCGCCCCGGCAATGGAATAGGCGCCACCGGCCAGGAGGGTCTGCACTGCCTCCACCCGACGGCGCTGCAGGTGGGTGATCAGGCTTTCCCCGGTGACCTGGCGAAAGAGCTCGGAAAAGCGTCTTCGCGACAGCGCGTTGGCTGCCGCCGCCGAGTCCAGCGTCCAGGGCTCGTGGGCCCGTCTGCCCAGCTGATGAACAAAGCGGGAGACCCGTTCCAGGGCGTCCGCAGGATGCGGGTTGTCCCTGCTCCGGTCCAGTTGCAGGAGAAATGCGTTGAACGCCGAGTGCAGCTCCACCACCCGTGCCGGGGCGACCCGTGCCGGGGCGTCCCGTGCCGGGGCGCCACCCCCCGCATCCGGAGCTACCTGCCGGGCGATCATCTCCCGCCAGGGAGCGTTGCGCTCACCTTCGCTGCTCCGGCGGATCACCGCTCCGGCAGAACGATCCACGATCTGCTGCCACAACTCCCTGCGCATGGGACACTGGCCCAGGAAGTCAGGAGTGAACGCTACCACCACCAGGGTGGATCCGCGGTCGTCCCGCAGGCGGTGGGTGGTTCCCGCCGGGAGAATCAGGCAATCCCCCGGGTCCAGAGCAACCGGAGTACTCTCGGCACTGGGGATATCCGCCACCAGGCGCCCCCGCAGCAGCAGGAGCACCTCGTGAAAGGGATGTTCCTGCAACTCCATGGAGAACTCCGGTCCGTGGCGACTTTCAGCCACCAGAAGGCCCGACTCAGGAAGGGTCACCGCCAGGGGCCCCGCTGCCGATGCGAACATTCTTCAATCTACCACGGCGAGTGCCCGATCTGCAAATCACAACTCTCTCGATCAGCGAAGCGGAACCGGCAAAGCTGTCGTATACTGCTGCCATGAATACGAGTGAAAACCCCGGGGCGATCATCGTCACCGGCGGCAGCCGCGGGCTGGGCCGGGGCATCGCCCTGGAACTTGCCGGGGCGGGACACAGCGTGGCGATCAACTACCGTGGCAACGTCGAAGCGGCGCGGCAGACCCTGCAGGACTGTCAGGATGCCGCTGCGCAGGCCGGACACGACCAGGCGCAGTTTGCCACCATTCAGGGAGACATCTCCGTTGCCGCAGACCGGCAGGCGCTGGTGGACGAAACGGTGCGCCAGTTCGGGGGGATCTTCGCGCTGGTAAACAACGCCGGGATCGCCCCGTCGGTGCGGGCAGACATCACCGAGGCGACGGAGGAGTCCTTTCAGGAGCTGATGACCACCAACCTGCAGGGTCCCTACTTCCTCACCCAGGCGGTGGCGCGGCACTGGCTCTCCGGCGCCCCCCGTCCGAACGAGGCCAACGCTACCAACACCGAAGCCCCCCGGCACCACATCGTCTTCGTCACCTCCATCAGCGCCACCTCCGCAAGTATCACCCGCGGGGAGTACTGTGTCTCCAAAGCAGGCCTGGCGATGGCCGCCCAGCTGTGGGCAACGCGCCTGGCCGCCGAAGGGATCAACGTGTACGAGGTACGCCCGGGGATCATGGAAACCGATATGACCTCGGGGGTGAAAGAGAAATACGACGCCCTCATCGCCGAGGGGCTGGTGCCGCAGCGGCGCTGGGGCAAACCGCAGGACATAGGCCGGATCGTCCGGGCTATCGTGGCGGGAGATCTGGGCTTCTCAACCGGCGCGGTGATCTACTCCGACGGCGGAATCCACCTGGAACGACTGTAAAACGACTGTAGAACGACAACACAAGGAAGGACCCAATGATAGAGACAAAGAACGCGCCAACACTGAAAACCGTAGCGACCGCCCTCCCGGCGGTCTTTGAGGCGGCGACCCGGGCCACGCAGCTGCTGCAAAAAGCCTGGACCCCCGACCGGGGCACCCCGGTCTACACCGAAAAGGGAGTCTACACCACCCGGGGGTGGACCGAGTGGACCCAGGGGTTTCAGTTCGGCAACGCGATCTACCTCTACGAAGCCACCGGCGACAAAGCGATGCTGGAGTACGGCCGCAGCGCCACGGTGCAGCACATGGCCAGCCACGTGAGCCACATCGGCGTTCACGACCACGGCTTCAACAACGTCAGCACCTACGGCAACCTTCTCCGCCTGATGGGCGAGGGGCGGATCCCCCATAACAGCTGGGAAGCCGAGTTCTACCGCCTGGCCCTGAAGATCACCGGGGCGGTGCAGGCGGCGCGATGGACCCCCATCACCGTCCCGGACGGCGCCGATCTGGGCTACGTCTACACGTTCAACGGCCCCCACTCCCTCTTTTCGGACACGATCCGTTCGATGCGCGCCCTGGCGGTCTCTCACCAGATGGGCCACGTCCTGATGGGCGAGCAGGACCAGCGCATCTCCCTGCTGAAGCGCATCTTCCAGCACGCCGAGGCCACCGCCCGCTACAACGTCTACTTCGGCGAGGGCCGGGACGGCTGGGACGTGCGCGGTCGGGTTGTTCACGAATCGATCTTCAATACCAACAACGGCGTATACCGCTGCGCCAGCACCCAGCAGGGCTACACCCCCTTTTCCACCTGGACCCGGGGGCTCTCGTGGATCGTCGCCGGGTACGCCGAACAGCTCCAGTGGCTCCAGACGCGCAGCGACGAGGAGATCACCGCCACCGGGTGGAACCGGAAGGACCTCGAGGCGCGCTGGCTGGACGTCGCCTGCGCCACCGCGGATTTCCACCTGGAGAACACCCCCACCGACGGGATCCCCTACTGGGACACCGGCGCCCCGGGGCTTGCGCACATGGGGGATTACCTGAGCCGCCCGGCGGACCCCTACAACCAGTACGAACCGGTGGACAGCTCCGCTGCGGCGATCACCGCCCAGGGGCTGTGGCGGCTGGGGTCGTACCTCAAGGACTCCCAGCCGGACCGGGCGGCGCGGTATCGCGCCGCCGCGCTGGTCACGGCGCAAACCCTCTTCAGCGAGCCCTACCTCTCCACCGGCGCCAGCCACCAGGGGATCCTGCTGCACTCGATCTACCACCAGCCCAACCGCTGGGACTACGTCCAGCCCGGTCAGACGATAGCCAACGGCGAGAGCTGCATGTGGGGAGACTACCACCTCCTGGAGCTGGCGGTGATGCTGCAGCGTGAGGCCGCCGGCAACGCGGCGCAGCGCTTCTTCGACCTCCAGGAGAGCACCACGTGAGCAAACAGACACCCCCTCCGGCGCCGCTGGACCTGCGCCACATGGCGATTCACACCATCACCACCAAACCGTGGCCCATCGAGACGGCGATAGACCGCTACGCCCGGGCGGGTTTCGGGGGCATATCGATCTGGCGCGAGGCGATGGAGGGGCGCACCCCAGCGGTGATCCGAAGGCAGCTCAACGAAGCGAACCTCACCGGGGTGAGCCTGGTCCGGGGCGGGTTTATCGCCCACCGGGAGAGCGCGGCGCAGAAGAGCGCCCTGGAGGACAACCGGCGCTGCATCGAAGAAGCGGAGGCGCTGGGGCTGCCGCTGATCGTCCTGGTGTGCGGGGCAGACCCCGCCTGGAGCCTGAGGGAGAGCCGTGCGCGCATCGCCGAGGCGCTGGTCACCCTGGCACCGGAGGCCGCTGCGGCGGGGGTGCGTCTGGGAATCGAGCCGCTGCACCCGATGTACGCCGACACCCGCAGCGCCGTGAACACCCTGGCGCAGGCCAACGAGATCGCCCGGCAGGTCAACGCCGCGGTTTCCGGCAGCGCCACTCCCGGTGCAGCCCCCAGCGCAACCGCTTCTGTCCCCACCGTCTGCTCGGTGGTGGACGTCTACCACCTGTGGTGGGACCCTGCGCTGCAACAGGAGATCGCCGGGGCGGGCCGGGACAACCTGCTGGGGGCGTTTCACGTCTGCGACTGGCGCGTCCCTACCGAGCACATGCTCCTGGACCGCGGGCTGATGGGAGAGGGGTGCATCGACGTCCCCCTGATCCGCTCCTGGGTGGAAGAGGCGGGGTTCCGGGGACCGGACCACCTCACCGAGGTTGAGATCTTTTCGGAGCGCTACTGGGCGATGGACCAGGACCAGTGGCTTGAAATGATACGGGAAGCGTGCCGCACCGCGGTATGACCCACACACTCGCAACAAACAGACAGACAAACAGACAGAGGAGAGAACGATAATGAGAGAAATACGCGTACTGATGAACGGCGTCACCGGCCGCATGGGCATGAACCAGCACCTGATCCGCAGCATCCTGGCGATCCGCGCCCAGGGGGGCATCCCTTCCGCCTCCGGGGAGATGATCATGCCGGTACCGATCCTGGTGGGGCGCCCGGCGGCGGCGACGCGGCTGCAGCGGCTGGTGGACCGGCTGGCTCCGGAGCATGGCGCCCTGGAGACAACCACCGACCTTGACGCCGCCCTGGCGGAAAAACGCAACGAGATCTACTTCGACGCTACCCTCACCCAGACCCGGGTGGACGGGGTCAACAAGGCGATTGAGGCGGGCAAAGCGATCTACTGCGAGAAACCCACCGCTACAGAGACCGCCGTGGCGGTAGCCCTGGCCCGCAAAGCCGAGGCGGCAGGGGTCAAGAACGGGGTGGTTCAGGACAAGCTGTGGCTGCCGGGGATTCGCAAGCTCAAGTACCTCATCGACACCGGATTCTTCGGGCGCATCCTCACCGTCCGCGGCGAGTTCGGCTACTGGGTCTTCGACGGAGAGCACCAGCCCACCCAGCGCCCCAGCTGGAACTACCGCAAGGAAGACGGCGGCGGGATGATGGTGGACATGTTCTGCCACTGGCGCTACGTCCTGGACAACATCTTCGGCGCGGTGAAATCGGTAAGCGCCCTGGGGGCGATCCACATCCCCCAGCGTCGTGACGAACAGGGTAAACCCTACGCCTGCACCGCCGACGACGCCGCCTACGGAACCTTCGAACTGGAAGGGGACATCATCTGCCAGTTCAACTCCAGCTGGGCGGTACGGGTACGCCGGGACGACCTGCTCACCCTGCAGGTGGACGGCACCAACGGCAGCGCCGTGGCGGGACTCAGGGACTGCGTGGTCCAGCACGACGCCCAGACCCCCAAACCGGTATGGAACCCCGACATCGACAGCCCCATAGATTTTTTTGAAGGGTGGTCCCGCGTCCCCACCCGGGACCTCTTCGACAACGCTTTCAAAGTGCAGTGGGAACTGTTCCTGCAGCACGTGGTGGACGACACACCCTTCCGCTGGAACCTGATGGAGGGAGCCAAAGGGGTGCAGCTGGCCGAGTTGGGCCTCAAGAGCTGGCAGGAGCGCCGCTGGCTGGACGTACCGCCGCTGGGTTGATCCCCCGGCGGACTTGTCGGTATAACGTCCGCATAACCGGTTTTCCTTACATGGCGGAAATCCTGCTTGCGAAGCAGAAAAGCAGGATTTGTGCCATAGGAAAATCTAGTCCATGCGATTGTTATACATTCGTCAAGTCATACTGAGTTCGAGTTTATGTTTTATCTTTTCCCAGCCCGGGATGGCTGATTCGAGGAGCTTATAAAACTCTGGGCTATGGTCATGATATCTCAGGTGACACAGCTCATGGATCACAACATAATCAATGCATTCTTTCGGTGCTCTGATCAGGTCCGTATTGAGAGTTACTGTGCCCCTGTCTGAAAGACTGCCCCATCTTTTTTGCATTCGCTTGATGGAGAGTTTTGGCCGGTCAATACCGAGACCAGTGAACTTCTGCCAGCACCTATCCATGCTTTCTGCAAATTGAAGTTGTGCCTTTTCCAAATACCATTGGTTGAGTAGCTTCCT
>SKHA01000105.1 GCA_007117185.1 Spirochaeta sp.
ATGCCGACTACAGAGTTTCGCCACCAGTTGCACAAGATACTCGGAACACTTGCTGATTCCGGAGGGAAAGCAGTGATCACCCATCGCAACCGCACGTTCTTTCTGGTACCCGAAGACGAACCGGCCTTGACGGAGAGACTGGTACCACATTACACCCTTCTGGTAGATGCGGACGAGCTTTTCCACGCAGAACCGCCAGTGTGGGAGTGGGGGGAGGATCGGAATCTTGGTCCTCTCGCTTGAGATCAATTTTCCCGCAGGATATCTGCGGGTAATATGCTATTTTCCGCATATCAGTTGCGATTATTGGATATCTCCGGTAGAATGCACTGATGCAGCTGCAGCGAAGGCTTGATCTGTCCACCGATATCAATTCCCGTTCCGTATTCCTCTTCGGACCCCGACAGACCGGCAAGACCACCTGGTTGCGTCAGCTGTATCCCCGCAGCCGCTGGTACAACCTTCTCCACGGTGATGTCTTTCTGCGACTGTCCCGAACTCCCGGGCGGTTCCGCCAGGAACTGGCCGGGGTGACGCCCGCCGAAGGTCCAGTCATCGTTGACGAGATCCAGAAGCTACCGAGTCTGCTGGACGATATTCACGCGCTGATAGAGGAACAGGGACTGCGCTTCATCCTGACGGGGTCCAGCCCGGTCAAGCTGCGCCGGTCGGGAATCAACCTTCTGGGCGGGCGAGCAAGAATTCGATACATGATGCCCTTCGTCTCTGCAGAAGTTCCTGACTGGAGCCTTGATCGCGCTATCCGGTTTGGGGGCATCCCCTCAGTCTATTTGTCCGACGACCCCGTGCAGGATCTTCTTGCATATTGTGGAGCGTACCTGCAACTGGAAGTCGCTGCGGAAGGGCTGGTTCGCGGTATTGAGCCGTTTTCCCGGTTCCTGCAGGTTGCGGCTCGTTGTGCAACCCAACAAATTGTATTCGAACAGATTGCCAGCGAGGCACAGGTTCCCGCACGTACAGTTCGGGAATACTACCAGGTGCTGGTGGACACCCTGGTGGGGGTAGTGCTGGAACCAGCGCAACTCAGCGGGAAGACGGGACGCAAACCGGTGTCCCACGGAAAATTCTATTTATTTGATAACGGCGTTGCCCATGCCCTGGCCGGAACGATCCACACGGCACCGACAGGGGACCGTTATGGACCCGCGCTGGAACATCTGGTGTTCACCGAGTTGCGAGCCTGGCTTTCGTTACGCCACGATCCACGGCCACTCCGATTCTGGCGCACAACAGACGGTATGGAGGTGGATTTTGTCATCGGCACGGAACTCGCCATTGAAATAAAGGGGTCCACCAACCTCGGACCTCGCGACTTCCGTGGACTGGTGGCAATCCAGACGGTACAGCGGTTTGCCAGGCGCGTCGTCGTATGTCATGAGCCTGTCCATCGTGTTGTAGATGGCATTGATGTCTATCCGGTACGAGAGTTCCTGCTCCTGCTCTGGGCCGACGAGTTTCTGGACAAGGCTTCCGTCACGCCGGACCGGTAAGCGGGTCAGCGGCTGGGACAATCACGATCCGCCGCAATGGCGACGGTGATGTCGATATCGAGAGTGTCGGTCCCGTGGTGGATCAATACACCGTCTTTTCGATCCAGGGTTGGTTCGCTATGAGCAGTGCCCAGACGATCGATGGTAACTGTCACGGCATGATGGTAATTTTTCGAACGTGCGGGGTCATGGGATTACCGGCGGCGCCCTCAGTACAGCCCCACCGCCGACGCCTTGAAGGTCAGGTAGACCGCCACCCCGGGGTGCAGCGCCAGTTCGTCCACCGAGCGCCGGGTCACCAGCGAGACGACAGGAACCCCGGCGTCCACCACCACCCGGACCAGCTCGTGGTCCGCATCTTCAAGCGCGATCACCGGCCCGTGCAGGTGGTTACGGGCGCTGGTGGTCACGTCCCCCGCCGAAATGATCACGTCGTCCATGGGGACCACGGCGGTAGTGCATGGCTCGTCAGAGACGGGGCAGAAGAGCTCCGGTCCACCGGTGATCCTGAACCGGCCCACGTGTTCGTCCTCCACCGGGCAGGTGTTGCCCCGGAAGATGTTCACCCCCGGGGGCTGCAGCCGCCCGGCGACCATAGGAAGGAGCCGGGAGGCCAGGCGATACGCCGATGCCAGGTTATGGGTGCTGATGAGGACGGTTGTCCCCGCGGCGGCACGCCGGCGCAGCACCTCCTCGATCATCCGGATCGACGCGGCGTCGATGTTGGAGGTGGGTTCGTCAAGCAGCAGGACTGCGGGGTCCAGGACCAGCGCACGAGCAATCGCCACGCGCTGCTTTTCGCCCCCGGAGAGAAAGGGGGCCCAGCGGCGACTGAGGGGGGTAAGCCCCAGCTGCTCCAGCACTGCCGCCACCCTCCGGCGCACTTCATCCCGGGGTATCCGGCGAATGCGCAGCGGCCAGGCCACGTTGGCGGCCACGCTCTGGGCAAAGAGATACGGGCGCTGGTGCACCAGGACGGGGCGCTCCGGCCAGGCGATCTCACCGGCAGAGGGCGTCAGCAGCCCCGCGAGGAGCTTCAGCAGGGTGGTTTTGCCGCAGCCGTTTTCACCGATCAGCACGGCGATCTCGCCGGGAGGGACGTCGAGACGGGGGATCTCAAGGAAGGGCTCGCGGGTGCCACCGCGCGTGCCGGTGCCGGCAGTGCCACCGGGGTAGCTGAAGCGCAGGTCCCGCACAGAGAGTCCAGCGCTCATACCGCTCGGCTCCCGCTCCCGGGGCGAAAGCGAATGACATAGTTGAGCCCGAAGTTGACCCCGAAGGCCACCACGATCAACACCAGCCCCAGAGCAACCGAGAGGGCAAAGGCACCGCGCTGCGTCTCCAGGGCGATCGCGGTGGTGATGGTGCGGGTGTACCAGCGGATGTTTCCACCGAGCATCATCGCCGTACCCACCTCTCCCACCACCCGGCCAAACCCGGTGAGCACCGCCGAGGCAACGGCGATGCGCCCTTCCGCGATGATCTTGACGGTGCGTTGCAGCCGCGAGGCGCCCAGGGTCGAAAGGGTCTCGGGCAACTCCGACTCAAGCCGGGTCAGCCCGCTGTACACCAGAGCGACGAGGATCGGCAGCGCCAGAATCGCCTGCCCCAGGATCACCGCCGTGGGGGTAAACAGCAACCCAAGGTGGCCCAGGGGGCCGGACCGCGAGAGGATGCCGAAGACCACGAGCCCCACCACAACCGTGGGCAGCCCCATCAGGGTATGCACCGCTGACACCACCCCGCGTTTGCCCGGAAACTCCCGGAACGCCAGCAGCACTCCCAGGGGGATCCCGATTGCCGCCGCGATGACGGTAGAAGCCAGAGCGAAGCTGATGGAGTTCC